>CADBXQ010000084.1 GCA_902798675.1 Oscillospiraceae bacterium | reverse complement strand
CAGTTGTATTTGATATATATCATTTACAATGATATTTTTACATATTTTTTCAACAAATTCATCAATTAAATGTAAATAAATATTAAATATGTGTTAATATTTGTGAATTTTTTGTTAATTTACGCAGGAAATGCTTTATGCTAACCCAAAAAGTCGACAAGAATTAGCAACAATAAAGCAAACCAACAATCCTAAAACAGTCGGTATTGCAAAAGAAAGCAATGTCCATTTAACGCTTGAGCATTCTTTTTTTATTGTCAGGCAGGTTGTTGAACAAGGCCAATGCATCAAGCAAAAGAGCGATGTGCAAAGAGCTGTGAGCCAGGTCCATCCATTGCTCAAAAATAGCGTTTTTAATTCAGCTAAATTTTCATATTCAACAAGGCTGCTTCGACATAAATACCCCATGATCATTATGGGAATCACGATTTCGTTAGCAGGAAATCCCAATATAAAAGCAACCAATATGATTCCGTCTAAGCCAAAAATTCTTGCAAACGGATCTAGAAAATTTGAGATATGATTTAAAATGCTCAAATCGCCAACAAATATATTCGATAATAGCCATATCACCACCCCCGCTGGAGCAGCAACCAAAATGGCTCGCCCCAAAACAAAAAGCGTCCTGTCAAAAACAGAGCGTATTATCACCTTGCCAAATTGTGGCTTTCTGTATGGAGGAAGTTCAAGCGTGAAGAAAGATGGAAGGCCTTTCAGAATTGTTGTTGATAGAATTTTTGATGTCAAAAATGTCATTAACAGTCCTAAAATTATTATTCCAGACAAATATATAGCACAAATAAAACTATTTAAAACTGAATTTGAACTAAATCCAATAAAAAACATTGTTATTAGCGCGATCAGAGTTGGGAAGCGTCCATTACAAGGAGTAAAATTATTAGTCAGTATTGCTATTATTCTTTCTCTGGGCGAGTCTATGATCCTGCAGCCAACCACTCCTGCCGCGTTGCACCCAAACCCCATACATGTGATAAACATTATTTTGAGTTTTTTCTTGGGACATGCAATATAATCAACAGACATTAATATTTATTAGATATAACTTTTTATTATATATTAATCGTTAAATTTGGAGCTGATATGTGGTATGGCAAGAGCAATTGATAAATTTGAATTTGAAGTTGAAATTATCTCAGGAAATGAAAAATTAAACAATATATTATATAAATTATGTCTGTCGCAAATATATGAATATATAGAAAATAATCGTTTTGAGGCGAACAAAAAGGATGTGGTTTAAAATGGTTGGAATGTATATGAGAATATCCCACGAAGACTTGATTGGAAAGGAAAGTGAATCAATAGATAATCAACGAAAGATATTGAAAAATTTTGCGCATAGTCTAGGATATATCAACCTAAAGGAATATATTGATGATGGATTTTCGGGTGTGAACTTTCAAAGGCCGGCTTTAAATCGCCTGTTAAAGGACATCAAAGAGGGGTTAATTAGCGTTGTTATCAGCAAAGATTTGTCCCGGCTTGGGAGAAACAGCGCTATGGTGAGCCAGCTTCTAGATGAATATTTTCCGGAAAATAATGTTAGATATTTTTCTGTCAACGAAGGAATAGACACTGATAATGTCACAAATTTTCCAATGGTTGCGTCAATAACCAACGTCGTAAATGAATTATATGCGCGAGATATTTCCAACAAAATAAGAAGCGCTTTAAGGGCAAAGGTCGAAATGGGAGAATATATTGGAAGCTTTGCGCCGTATGGATATGTTAAAGATGTTTGCAACAAAAATAAATTGATTATTGACAAAAAAATTCAGCATATTGTCAAATTGATCTTTAATATGGCAAAAACAGGACTTAATCCAGCGCAAATAGCAGACGGTTTAAACAGGCAAAAAATATCCACACCTTTAGTGTATCGACAGACAGGATGTGTAAATTCCTATGCAAGCAGTCCAAATTGGAAATCAAGCAATGTTTTAAAAATACTACAAAATGTCGTTTATTGCGGACATATCGCACAAAATAAATTTAGAAAAATTTCCTTTAAAAGCAAAAATTGCAAAAGAAATTCAAAAAAAGACTGGATTGTTGTTAAAAATATGCACGATCCAATAATTGATGAAACATCCTGGGAAGAAGTGCAAAGATTGATTTTAATTCGAACTAATTCGAA
The DNA here is from genome assembly GCA_902798675.1 of Oscillospiraceae bacterium. Taxonomy (GTDB): domain Bacteria; phylum Bacillota; class Clostridia; order Oscillospirales; family Ruminococcaceae; genus RUG12519. The sequence goes on along the minus strand of CADBXQ010000084.1, from coordinate 5,397 downwards.
ATTATTTGGTTTTAAAAACATTTTTTCGGGTATTGCTAGGTGTGGCGATTGTGGGAAAAATATGTCAACTGTCAATAATAACAAAAAAGGATCAACCGCTAACCTTGCTTGTGGAAAATATAAAGCATTGGGAAAAGCAGGCTGCACAAATCATCATGTTGATTATGATATGCTTTGTCAAATAGTGTTGAGCGCAGTTAAAAATATAATATATAAAAGCAAAATAGATACTAAATTGTTATATTCAAAGATTGAGAGGGGGTTATGTGAATTATATAATATAAATTCAAATATATCTGTTAATTTTCAAAAGCAACAAATTCAAAATAAAATCCAAAAGCTCTACGATGACAAGTATGACGGGAACATATCCTGTGAAAATTTTGATTTTCTTTAAAAAAAATATGAATCAGAAAAAAATAATATACAAAACATAGAAGACCCAAATTTTAGTCAAAACATAGATATTTCAAAATTAATCAGTAATACCATAAATTTTCAAAAAAATATTGAAAAATTAAGTCAAAAATTGCTGGTTGCTTTTGTTGAAAAAATCGAAATTTTTCAGGGGGAAATTCATGATGTTCAAGACAAATATAAAAATATATCTAAAATAAAAGATGCAAAAAATGTTTAAAAATGCTATAATTAACCTGTTATGGTTTTTGGCTAAAATTTGTGGATAAGGTGGGTTTGGTGTGAAAAAAAACAGTCTGGTTTGGATAATTTTTCTCTCAGTGTTGTTTTGTTTTGCTGGAACATTTATTTTATATATATCATTAAAACCAATTGCAGAGCCGTATGTTGAAGTTATGGATGAAGTTTTGCAGTTTGAAGACCACGAAATGTTTGATCAGATGAATTTTGAACACAAAAACGCCTTTTTGGCTGATGATATTTTTGGGCCAAATGGCATTGAATTTCCTCCAAAAAGTGGCTCTAAATATGGAAAACTTTCGATTGAAACGGCGAAAATCGACGCGCCGCTATACTATGGAGACAGCAAAAGCGAGCTGGCAAAAGGCATAGGGACGTTTGAGGGCGCATACCTGCCGGGACAGGGCCGAACAATTTTGGTTTGCAGCCACAACATGGGGTATTGCAAAGGGCTTGGAGACGCTGCAATCGGCGATCAAATTCACATTGAAACCACATATGGAAATTATGTATACACCATTGTTGACACTAAAATTGCAAACGCCAATGATGAATCTGCGTATGATTTGAAAAAAAAAGAGGAAAATGTTATATTATACACCTGTTATCCATTTAACGCATATCAAACTCCAACCAGATATTTCGTCTATGCCAAATATATTTCAGGGCCGAAGATTTTTCTATAATATTTAGAAAGGAATAGTGATATATTGTGATATTTTCTAATAATTCGAGTTTTATAAAAAAATTTTTGTCTATTTTAATCGCATTTTCTACATATCTCATTATTATGTTTTTAACAATAGTCTTTATTATAAATAACACTTTGTTTAATAAAAGTTTCATTGTGAAAAATTTGCAACATAGTGATTATATAGCGACTTCCACAGAACAAATTAGAAATAATATGGAAAAACTGGGAAAAGATAGCGGATTTTCTAGTGATTTTTTTATGACTATCATAAAAAAAGACAATATAGAGCGTGATATTTTAAATACTTTTGAAAAATTATATAATAATGAAAATGAAGAATATAGTTCAGATTTTGAAGACATGCTATATGGAAAATTTGTTGAATATGGGACAAGCAATGGACACAAAATAACTGAGGGCGTTTCCGCTAACCTACACAAACTGGCTTCATTTTGCGGACAAATTTACGCTTCACACACGTCGATTCCTTGTTATGCGCAAATTAGAGCCTTAATTGAAATGGAAAAAAACTTTTTTAGCGTATATGTAGTGGTTGGATTGATTTTGTTATTGTTCATGATTATAATTTTATTTCTAATAAATCGAAAAAAATTGCATGAACTCACAGAATTGTCAATGGCTATTTTTGCTGGAAGTTGTCTTTCATTCTCTTTAATTCTAACAATAAGCAAAATATTAAACATTGAGGAAAATTTGCCAATTTCAAATCTTGTTTTCAAAAATTTTGCAAAGAAATGTTATTGTGAAATCCGGGATGAATTTTTAATTGTATTGATTAATTTTGCTATTATTTTTGTATTATTAATGGTTTTTTATATATTTTTAACTAAAATGTCTGGCAAAAAAAACAATCAAAAATATGTTAAATTATCAAATTAAAATGGCAAAAAAATGATGCATATAGCACTCAAAAAAATGTCACCACATGTGGTGAGCGCTTGTTTGCCGCACGCTCCGGCTTTTTTAAACGCGAAGTCCAGATGAAATGCAACTCTTGGAAGATAGCCAAAATCTTCAAGAAGGGTGAAAATTGGGAAAAAAATTGCCATAGGCGGCAGCATAACTGAAACAACCCAAGCCAAAGTCCTAAACATTCCTTGAATTAATATTCCTTCAATCCAGCTGGGAATTTTGATGAAGTTTAAAAAATCACTTAATATGTCCTGAATTTTAAACAAAAATCCAGATAAAGCTTCTGATGGGGCATTAGCTCCTGCTATTGTTATCCAAAAAACAACGCAAAGTAATAATATTATTGACGGCAACCCGGTCCACTTGTTTGTCAAAAAATCATCCAACCATTTAATTTTTTTCGATTTATTCGTTTTTAATATACATGTTTTGGAAATAGATTCCGCCATTTTGGTGAATTGAGATAAAAGTGAATCATGCATAATATTTTCATCAGAATATTTTTTAATTAAATCATTTCTGCAATTTTCCAATTCGAGTTTTAATTTTTTTGAGTTTGAATTTTCAAATTCTTTATTTAAAATCAGATTATTTATGAAATTTTTATCATCACTCAGCAATTTTAGCGCAACAAATTTTTTGTTTATATTTTTAGTTTTTATATATTTCGAAAGATTTTCAACTTTAGTTTGAATTGGCTCATAGTATTGAAATTTTGTGTTTTTATTATAATTTTTTTGACAAACTAATTCAATTTTCTCAATCAAACTATGTATATTTTTTTTACTGCGAGCGGATATTCCAACAACGCAAACTCCCAATTTTTCAGATAATTTATCGCAGTCTATCTTGAGTCCTATTTTTTTTGCTTGATCCATTAAATTTATACATAATATAACATTTTTGACTGACGCAATAATTTGTAGGGCTATGTTTAAATTTCTTTCCAGGCAAGTTGCATCGCAAACGACAACAACAGCATCTGGCTTGTTAAAGAAAATGAAATCTCTTGCAACCTCTTCCTCTGCTGAAAGTGTGCTTAGGCTATATGATCCGGGAAGGTCGATTAAATCGTATTTTTTGCCATTAAAATCAAATTCACCTTGTGCGATGCTGACGGTTTTTCCTGGCCAATTGCCCGTGTGCTGATGCATTCCCGTTATGGCGTTAAAAATTGTGCTTTTTCCGACGTTTGGATTCCCAATTAATGCGACAACTCTGCCGCTAGAGTCTCGTTTTGACAAATTTATAAAGCCTCCTCACTTTTTATGACAAAAATTTTTGAAGAATTTTGTTTTCGCAAAGCAATGACAGTTCCCCTGATCAAATATGCGATCGGGTCCCCAAACATGCTCTTTTGCAGGCATTTAACAGCCGTCCCGGGGATCATTCCAATGTCATATAGTCGCTGTTTTATTTGATCTTTTGCGATAATGTTTTTTATTATACACATTTCACCTTTTTTCAAATTAGACAGGGTATTTTTCATAAATTCAACTCCTGTGGTGTTATTTATTAAATATTTATATAAATTCAAAGAAAATTATGTGAAAATTATCTAAAAAAGCGAAGATCACACTCACTTTAATTTATGAGCGTGATCAATTTTTTTAGTCATTATCAACTTTAATTAATTGGATTGTTAAATTTCTCAGCTTGAAGAAGAGTTAGAGCTGCCTCCAGTTGCTCCTGTGCAGTTATTGAATGTGTTTGTTGTGCTATAGCTGTCTTTTTTGCCGCCAGCAACTGAATTTAGCGCATCATCATCCAATTCGCCATCTTTACTTTTAACCTGGCTTTTAACCCAGCTCCAAGCGTTTTGCAGTTCCTCTTCGCCTCTATAATCAATGTGATGTTCATTGACAAGTTTCCTGAATTCATCAATATTGCGGCATTTTGAAGCTTCTTCAAGAGCTTTTTCATCTCTTTCAACAAATTCATTAAAATTCATATTTATTTTCTCCTAAATCATAAAAATTTAAATCATAAAAACTATTTTTGTCATGATTTAAAAGTGAGCAATATCATTCACAAAAAATGTATATTATGGTTGGTCTGGTTTTTATCATGCGAATTATATTTTTTTCACTTTAAACCATCAAAATCAGCAACAAACCTTAAAAACATCACCACCCAATTTTTGATTTATGCTGAGTGACTGAAATTTAAATTATCTTTGATCTATTAACTCAAATTCCTGATTCAAACTGAAAATTCAGATCAAAGCCCAGCAATCGGATGCGATTTTTTTAGTCAAAAATTTTTGTAACCTAATGAATTTTAACTTAATTTTCCACCTAAATCAGCATGCCCAGCATTAATATTATTACCATTAATTTAGTTTTTATTAGTTTTATTTGAAAATTTTTCCTTTTCTTATTTTAAAATTAATTATTTTGATTTTATCCCAACAAACTGATGAGAACGACATTTAATATTACAGTTAGTTGTGAGCAGGCGGCGCTTTGTTATTTTTGCATTGTTTTTTAGAATGCGATCAATGATATGGGTCGGATTTTTTAGCAAAGGATTTAAAGGGTGGTTCTCGAGGACATCAGCCTACCGCTTGTTGCGGACGGTTTAAAAGGGGCTGGGGAATGAATTAGGTTTAATATTGCAGTTGGTTGTGAGCCGGCGGCGCTTTGTTATTTTTACCTTGTTTTTTAGAATGCAGTCAATGATATGGGAAATTATTGGAGATTTTTGGCAAAGAGTCGGATTTTTTAGCAAAGGATTTAAAGGGACAAATATAACCCAATCCAATATTACAATTAGTGTTATTTGGCGATTCTACTAAATGTATAAATTAACTGGTATAACAAGAACCGAGAGCATACCAAATGTGTTTAATAAAATTTTGAATTTTCTCTTGACAAATTGTTATGCATGTGGTAAAATGATTGACATTGGGTGGAGTTGTCATTTTGTGTGGATTTTTGTTGATGGGAAGTGGGAGGATTTTTATGAGAAGTAGGCTTTTTTTAGTTTTGATGTCGTGTTTTGTCTTTCTTGGCGTTGTTTTTTGCAGCGGTTGTAAAAAGCAGGAAGATAACAAAAGCGCTGATTTCGTTGTTGGCTTTGATGTTGATGTCCCTCCTATGGGATTTTTGGAC
>CADBXQ010000083.1 GCA_902798675.1 Oscillospiraceae bacterium | reverse complement strand
ATGGCACGGTTGGCGATCACCTCATTGGCATTCATATTCATCGAGGTTCCCGCGCTGCCCTGGATCGGATCGACAATGAATTCCTGATGCAGTTTGCCTTCAAGGATCTCGTTGCAGGCCTTGATAATGGCGTCCGCAACGTCCTGGTGAAGCTGTCCTGCCTTCAGGTTCGCCACAGCGCAGGCCTTTTTGACCTGAGCAAGGCTGTTGATCATTTCCGGCCGCATGGTGTATCCGGTGATCATGAAATTCTCACGGGCACGAAGAGACTGAACACCGTAATATGCATCGATCGGTATATTCATCTCCCCAATTGAGTCGCGTTCGACTCTTGTCAGTTTCTCAGTCATAAATAAATATCCCCCTTATTTTTTATTTTTATTTCTGACCGGTTTTGAAACCGGGCTTATACCATTTCTTCAGGATGAAAAACCTCATCGAATTTTTCCGCTGTCAGGAAATGTTTGCCCTGTGATTATGTTCATCAAAGTTGATTTTCCCGCGCCGTTGCCGCCGATTATTGTTATAAATTCGCCAGCTTTTGCGCAAAAATTTAAGCCATTAAAGATGTTTTTTTCATCTGGTTTATTTTTTGCGAATGTTTTATATAAATTTTCAACTTTTAGCATTAATAACACTCCTTTTTATGGTTTTTCTTATGTTTGGAAGCCCCAGCAAAATGGCTGCAACTGCTGCTGTGAAGAGTTTTAGGTCTTGAGGATTCATGCCCAGATTCAAAACCAATGTGATGATCAGGCGATATGCGATTGAGCCAAAAACCACCGAGACCAGCTTTGCTTGAAATGAGTGTTTACAGGTTAATGCTTCTCCGATAACAATTGATGAAAGCGCGATGACGATTGTCCCTGCTCCCATATTGACGTCGGAATATCCTTGATTTAAACTCAAAAGCGCGCCAGATATTGCGCATATTCCGCCGCTGATCATGAGCGCAAGTGTTTTTTTTGAATTTGTGTTTGTTCCAAGCGCCCGCATCATTTCTTCATTATCTCCGGTTGCTCTAATTGAAAGGCCAAGTCTGGTTTTAAAAAACAGGAGTAAAAGAACAAGGATTATTAAGCAAATAATTGCCATGAGTATTAAATTTATCAGCTGTTCGCCTTCTTTTGAGCTAAAAATTGTTTCGCTTTCAATCAAAGAAATGTTAGGCTTACCCATTATCTTCAGGTTAATAGAATATAGTGCGATCATGGTTAAAATTCCCGAAAGAATGGCTTGAATTTTAAATTTTGTGTGTAAAATCCCTGTCACTAGGCCAGACGCCGACCCGATGAATCCTGCTAAAATAATGCCAACCACGGGATTAACAGCGTTTGAAACCAAGACAGCACACACGCTTCCCCCCAGGCCAAGGCTTCCTTCAGCGGTCATGTCAGCAAAATTCAAAATTCTGAAGGTTATATATACCCCAATGCCCAAAATTGCGTATATCAGGCCTTGCGTTATTGTTGATATTAGGACGTTCATTGAGCTTTCCTCCTTAATTCTTCTGGAATTTCAATTTCGAGTTTTTTGGCGACTTCATAGTTTATGCAAAGCTTCGGATCGGGTTGATATTGGACGGGCAGTTTTTGCGGCGTTTCTTGGTCGCGAAGGATCGAAACTGCTTGCTTTGCGGTTTCTTTGCCAAGTTTATAGAAATCTATTCCGTATGTTGCTAGAGCGCCGTTTTTAACGCTAGCAGATTCGCTGCATATTATCGGTTTTTTAGCTGCGGTTGCGATTTTGCTAACCAGCGGCATGCATGAAACAACTAAATTATCGGTTGGAACGAATATTGCGTCAACCAAGCCGGTCATATATTCAACCATTTGCTGAATTTCGCTTGAATTTGAGACTGTGTAGTCAATTGCTTCAAGGCCAAGTTTTTCAGCTTCGCTTTTTGCAATTTGCGCCTGAACTTGGGAATTGGCTTCGCTTGAACAATAAAGTATTCCGATTTTTCTAGCGTTTGGTTTGAGCTGTTTTATCAAATTGATTTGCTTTTCAACCGCGACCATATCCGAAGTTCCGGTGATATTTCCGCCTGGCTCGTCGATTGATTTAACAAGTCCGCACAAGACGGGGTCTGTGACTGCTGTGAAGAGCGTTGGAACGGTTTTGGTTAGATTTGCAACAGATTGAGCAGCAGGGGTTGCGATCGACAGGATTAGGTCTTTTTTGGCGTTGTTTTCCAAAAAATTGTTTGCAATTGAGTTACACACGCTTTGATCGCCTTGCGCATTTTGATAGTCTATTTTGATGTTTTTTCCGTCTTCAAAGCCTTGTTCGGCTAGCTCATCAATAAACCCTTTTCTTGCCATATCCAAGCAGTCGTGTTCGATGAACTGAATAATTCCTATTTGCTTTTGTTCAGTTTTAACATCTGAATTTGAGTAAATAATCAGAAATATAGAACATACTAATATAATTGATATTATAATGTGATATTTTTTAATTTTCATTTTAATCTACCTTTCTAAAAAAAATAAATTTAGCAATTGATTTTCAAAATATATAAAATTTTAAATCGTTCATCAAATAAAATCTTTCTAAAGATAAAAAATTTAATTATATGTAACATTTTAGTGTCCTCCAAAAAAAATAAAAGAGCCAAAACTCAAAATAAACAACAATAAGTTTTAGCTCTTTTTATATTATAATAAAAAGAACCACAGCGGATGCAGCCGCACCCGCCATGGCTCAAAAAACCCGCAAGCGCAGCCTATATAAAGTCAATAAATCGAAAATCGTTCAATTTCAAAACAGCATACATAAAAATCAATCCTTCAAATGTTAAGATATTGTCATTATATCACAAAAATAAAATTTTGTCAACCTCATTTTATATAAAAATTTAAAAATTTGTGTTGTCGGGGTGGGCTAAATTGGTTTCAATAAAAACAATGCAAAAAGTCAGTAAAGCGTCTGCGGTAAATTTTTCAAGATTGCTGAAAAAACGACGATGAACGCTTTCTTAAAACCGGCGAGATGGATGCCGTTTAAAAAATGTGGCGAACACTAATTGTCAAGAAAAAAGGAAGCGTGAAGATTTAAAATAAATATTATTGACAAATTATAAAAAAAATTGTAAAATGATGTTATGGTTAAATTTTAATAAATTTCAAATTTTGTTAATAAAGTCTTAAAAAATCGGGGCTCGCCCTAAATTTTTCTTCCCTGCCAAATAAAAAATTTGTTTGAAAGCGCCATTTTCGGCACAAATTAAGTTTAGATTAAATTTTGTTGGAAGTGTTTTTTGTCTCTAATCGATTGAAAATGTTCTCAATTTGTTGTGAAATTATGGAGGGGCTTGAAAATGAAATTTTGTGGTTTGAGTGATGCTGAAATTGAAAAATCCAGGGTCAAATGGGGTTCTAACAAAATTCCAGAGTCCAGGCCAACGACCTTTTTAAATGAGTTTAGGCAAGCGTTTAGCGACCCAATGATTAAAATTCTGATTTTAATAGTTTTTATAATGTTTGCCATGTTTTTTTTCGGCCAAGCAGAAATTTATGAGCCGATTGGAACATTGCTTGCGATCATCATTGTTGCTGTTGTGACTGCTAAAACGGGGGTTGCGAGCGATTTAAAATATCGAGAACTCAAAAGAAAATCCAAAAAACAAACCTGCAAAGCGCTTCGGAATGGGGGCGTCTGCGTTGTCGATTTTGATGATGTTGTGGTTGGCGATAAAATAATAGTTCAATCGGGTGATAAAATCCCGGCTGATGGCGTTTTAATTGATGGCTGTTTGAAGGTCAATAACTCGGCTTTAAATGGCGAAGTTGAACCCTGTCTAAAGCTAGCATCTGAGGAGGACCTTGAATTCCCCCAAAAAATAACCGGCGAGACTTTTCTGGAAGAAAATTTTTTGTTTCGTGGTTCGGTTGTGGGCGATGGAGAGGGGATTTTTTGCGTCAAAAAGGTTGGAACCCAAACGATGATGGGGAAAATGGCCGAGCAAATGCAAGAATCCGAGCCGGATTCGCCCTTGAAGATTAAATTGAAAAAATTGGCGGGTCAAATTTCAAAAATTGGATATGCTGCTGCCATGGCTGTTTTTGTTTTATATATGGCGTATTTTGTGGTTTGCGCGGGCGGAATTTCTTCATATATATCACTTGGCTTTGAAAAAATACTGATCGACTTTTTGGAGGCGGTTTCTCTATCAATATTAATCGTCGTTTGCGCAGTTCCTGAAGGTTTGCCGCTCATGATATCTTTAGTCTTGATGCAAAACACAAGCCGAATGCTTGACCACAATGTTTTGGTTCGAAAGGCAATCGGAATACATTTTATTTAGTGATAAAACCGGGACAATAACCAAAGGTCAGCTTGAGGTGACGGAGTTTTTTTTGGGTGATGGGACGGCGATTGATCTTGGAAGACTTTGCAAAGATTCAAAAATTCGGACTCTTTTAAACATATCCATCGCAAAAAACAGTTCTTCGATGTTTGATTCAAAAAACAACGTTGTTGGCGGCAATGTAACTGATCAAGCAATAACCAGGTTTTTGGGAAAAGATGAATATGATAGCTTAAACAAGAGTGAACAATATATTGTTGGAAAACATCAAGAATTTAACTCCAAAAACAAATTTAGTCAAATAGAAATCAAAAATCTCGAAAAAGTCATATATAAAGGAGCCCCGGAGGTTTTGCTCCAAAAAGCCCAAAAATTTTTGACTGTTGACGGAAAAGTTCAAGATATTTCCTTGGAAAAGATTAATGAAAAAATTAATGAATATGCGTCGATGGCCATGAGGATTTTGGCATTTGGATATTCCAAAAAAAATTATACCGAGAGTAATGTGAACGATGATTTGGTTATTTTGGGTTTTTTGGCGATCAAAGATGAGGTTCGTCCCCAGGCAAAGTCAGTGATCCAAGAGGTTAAAAAAGCGGGAATTTCAGTTGTTATGATCACGGGAGATCGGCTGGAAACGGCGGTTGAAATCGCAAAAGACGCTGGGTTGATGGACAAACCAAGCGACATAGCTTTAACGTCAAAACAATTAAACGAAATGTCTGATGAACAGGTTAAAAAAATCATTCAAAATGTCCGCGTCATTGCAAGAGCTTTGCCAACGGATAAGTCGAGGATGGTTCGAATCTGTCAGGAGATGAATTTGGTTGTTGGGATGACTGGAGATGGCGTTAATGATTCGCCGGCTTTAAAAAGGGCGGATGTTGGATTTGCCATGGGCAGCGGAACAGAAGCTGCAAAAGAAGTTGGAAAAATTGTTATACTTGACGATAATTTTTGCTCAATCAGGGATGCGATTTTGTATGGAAGGACGATATATCACAACATTTTGAAGTTTTGCAAATTCCAGCTGACGATAAATTTTGCTGCTGTTGTTGTTAGCGGATTCAGCCCGTTTTTTGGAATTGTCGCGCCTTTAAAAGTTGTTCATCTTTTGTTCATTAATTTGATTATGGACAGCCTTGGGGCGCTTATGTTTGGAAAAGAGCCCGCTTTGGAAAAATATATGCGGGAAAAGCCAAGGGTAAGAGACGAGAATATAATCAGCAAAGCTATGATTTTTCAAATTTTGTTTGCAAGCTGTTGGGTTGTTTTAGTCAGTTTTTGCTTTTTAAATCTTTCAATTTTTGCAAGCTTTTTTGAAAACCAAAGTCAGCTATATAGCGCATATTTTGTTCTTTTTGTTTGGATGGCTTTGTTTAATGGCTTCAATGTCAGGGATAATAAATTTAATATATTTAATAAACTAAACCAAAATCCTCATTTTTTAGTAATTTTGTTTATAATAATCGGAATTCAAATAATAATT
>CADBXQ010000082.1 GCA_902798675.1 Oscillospiraceae bacterium | reverse complement strand
AACTTTTATATTTTAGAAGCTTTTCAATATATATGAAAAAACACACGCCCTCTGATGATGAACTGGCAAGGCAAAGGGAGGCGCCCGAATATGACGAGATTTCGTTTTCGATAATCGTCCCGCTACACAACATGCCGATTGAGTTTTTTTTTTTTTTTTTAGAGTCGGTGATAAACCAGACATATTCGCGTTGGCAGCTTTGTTTGGCCGATGGAAGTGACCCGGAAAACAGCGATGTTGAAAGATGCTGCAGGGAATACTCCAAAAAAGATTCTCGAATATTTTATAAAAGGCTCGAAAATAATCTAGGTATTTCAGGAAATTCTAATGCTGCGCTAAAATTTGCAAACGGCAGCTATATTGCTCTGCTGGATCATGACGACCTGCTCCACCCCTCGGCTTTGTATGAATGTGCTAAAAACATAGCTAAAAATCAAGCGGATGTTGTCTATACTGACGAAATGACATTTAAAGGCACGCCGAATCACGTCATATCCATACACTTTAAGCCGGATTTTTCTCCAGATACGTTACTTGCGCACAACTATATATGCCATTTTTTTGTGTGTTCTCGGAAGCTTCAGCAACAGGTTGGGGGATTTTCCGAAGCGCATAATGGAAGTCAAGATTATGATATGATTTTGAAAATAACCGAAATAGCTAAAAATATAGTCCACATACCAAAAGTTTTATATTTTTGGCGATCCCACCCCAGGTCGGTTGCAAGCGACGTTAAAAAGAAGCCATATTGCATGAAAGCCGCAAAAAAAGCCATTTCAGACCACTTAAAGCGGACGGGGAAAGAGGCGACGGTTGAAGATTCGTTTGTTTTGTCAACATATAAAGTGAATTATAAAATTATCGGTAATCCTAAAATTTCAATCCTGATTCCAAATAAAGATAATATTTCATATTTAAAAAAATGCATTGATTCTATTTTGAAAAAGTCTAATTATTCTAACTTTGAAATAGTTATTGTTGAAAATAATAGTGAAAAGAATGAAACAAAAAATTTCTATCATGTTTTGAAAAATAAGGATCCTCGAATTAAAATTGTTAAATATGATGGAAAGTTTAACTATTCTAAAATTAATAACTTTGGCTTTAAATTCACAAGTGGCGAGTATTTGCTGCTTTTAAATAATGACACTGAGGTCATTTCCCCAAATTGGCTTGAAGAAATGCTGATGTTTGCTCAGCGTGATGACGTTGGGGCGGTTGGGGCAAAATTATACTATGAGGATAATACTGTTCAACATGCGGGGGTTATTGTTGGAATAGCGGGGTCTGCTGGCCATTCTCACAGGTTTTTTCATCGAAGCAGCAACGGTTACTTGCACAGAGCGTCTATAGTACAAAACTTGAGCGCAGTCACAGGGGCTTGCTTGATGACCAGACGAGCAGTTTGGGAGCAAATGAACGGACTGGACGAAAAATTTGAGGTTGCTTTTAATGATGTGGATTTTTGTTTGCGGTTGAGAAAAGCTGGCTATCTCGTGATATTCACGCCATATTCAGAATTATATCACTATGAATCTAAAAGCAGAGGCTATGAAAACACGCCTGAAAAGCAACGAAGATTTTCGAAAGAGAGGAATATGTTCAGGGAGAGGTGGAAAAATTTTATTGAGATGGGAGATCCATATTATAACCCAAATTTAAGCCTTTCTTCAGAAGATTTTAGAATTGAGATTTAAATTTTAGACGTTTTTTTAGATTACCCTCAGTAATGCTTTTATTTACTTGCTAACGCTTTTTTGGCAAATTTCCAAGAATCACAGCACATGTCCTCAAGAGAAAGCGAAGCTTGCCACTTTAGCAGTTTTTTTGATTTGGTTGGATCTGCATAGCATATCGCGATGTCTCCCGGGCGCCTTTTGGTTATTTTATACGGAATTTTTATATTGTTGACTCTTTCGAATGTTTTCAATATGTCCAGAACTGAATATCCCGTTCCTGTTCCGAGATTAAAAGTTTCAAACCCAGAGTGATTTTCGATATATTTTAGCGCACCTATGTGGCCTTTTGCCAGGTCGACAACGTGGATATAGTCCCTAACGCCAGTTCCGTCAGGAGTGGGATAGTCATTTCCAAATACAGAGAGTATTTTTAATTTTTTGGCTGCGACTTGAGTGATATATGGCATGAGGTTGTTGGGAATTCCGTTTGGCATTTCGCCAATAATCCCGGTTTTATGGGCTCCGATGGGGTTGAAATATCTCAGACAAGCGACGCTAAATTTTGGATCCGCTTTGCATATATCTTTCAAAATATTTTCGATCATTAGCTTTGTTGTTCCATATGGATTGGTTGTTGAGGTTGGAAAATCCTCTTTGATTGGGACGGTTTTTGGCGCTCCATACACCGTTGCGGATGAGCTGAAGACCAAACGGTTGCAGCCAAATTTTTGCATGACTTCGCAGAGTGATAATGTGCTTTTGAGGTTGTTTTTATAGTATTTTAAAGGCTTTTGTGTTGACTCGCCAACAGCTTTGAAGCCCGCAAAATGAATGACTGCTTGGATCTCATTTTCCTGGAATATTTTTTCTAAATCTGCGCCACAGCAGCAGTCGGCTTTATAAAATGGAAAATCAAATTCTGTAATTTTTTTGACATTTTCAACTGATTGTATATTGCTGTTGCACAAATTATCTATAATAACAATATTTTTTTTAGCGTTAATCAGCTCAACTGCTGTGTGTGAGCCTATGAAGCCAGCGCCGCCGGTGATTAAAATAGCCATGTTTTCAAGCCTCCCTTTAAACATACATAAAATCAATAATGACATTATAATGCATTAAATGATTTTTGTCAAATCGCCGAGTGGAATTTATTTATAGATATTGAATATTTTTGTTATATTAAAAATTTGATTGTTGGGTGTGAAAATATATGAATTCTGCAATAATTGTTGCGGCTGGTTTGGGCAGCAGGTTAGGCGGTCTCAAAAAACAGTTTCGTGAAATTGGGGGAAAAACCGTTTTGCGCCGCAGTGATTGTTATTTCAACTAGGACTGAAGACATAGATTTTGTTGAGCGGATGTTTTGGGATTTTAAAAACATTGTTCGAGTCGTCTCGGGCGGAAAAACTCGCCAGCAAAGCGTCAAAAATGCGTTTGATATTTGCGACCAAGACGGGGTTGTTTTGATTCATGACGCTGCCAGGCCTTTTGTTGAAACTGCGCATATCGTGGCGGTTATGAGAGCTGCCGAAGAGATGGGAGCTGCGGCTTTGGGGGTTTTTTCAACCGAAACAGTAAAATATGTTGAAAACAATTTAATAACAAAAACGATAGACAGAAAAAATGTGTGTTTGATTCAAACTCCTCAAGCTTTTTCCAAGGAAATATACAGACAGTCATTAAAAATTTCCGCCGGAAACCACACTGATGACTGTCAGCTTGTTGAAAAAGCAGGATATGATATAAAAATTGTTGAAGGAAGCAAAAATAACATAAAAATAACAACAATTGATGACTTGAAATATGCTGAATTTTTAGCCGAAATTGAAGCAAAAAATTTGAAGGGAGAATAATATTTTGTTTAGAATAGGGCATGGATATGATGTTCACAGGTTGGTTGAAAAAAGAAAATTGACACTTTGTGGCCAAAACATAAAATATGATAAAGGATTGCTCGGCCATTCGGATGCGGATGTTGCGACGCATGCTTTGATAGACGCAATTTGTGGCGCTGCTTCGTTTGGCGATATAGGCCGCTTATTTCCAGACACAGACGAGAAATATCGCGGAATTAGCAGTTTAAAACTTCTTGAGGTTGTTTCAAAAAAACTAGAAAATTCAAAATATAAAATATCAAACATAGATTTAACAATTATTGCTCAATCTCCAAAACTTTCAAAATATATTGACTGTATGAAAAATAATATATCCGAAGTCTTAAATTTAGAAAATAATCAAATAAATATCAAAGCAACGACGGAGGAAGGCTTGGGTTATACAGGGAGTAATGAAGGAATAGCTGCGCACTGTGTTGTTTTAATATACAATTCGTAATATGTTTTCACGAATTTTGTGGATGATGGCATATTATAAATTAGTGAGGCATTCAAAAATTGTCTCAATTCATGTTATTTTTAAAGCATGTTAGTAAAAAAATGTGTGCTGTGATATATAATGCAAGCAGATGAAGAAAAGAGGCGTTAGTTAATTTGAACAAAAATTTAAACTCAGATTGCATATTAATCGAAATATCTTCAATCACCCTGGCTGAAAAAGCAAAAAGAATTTTAAAATCTAATGGAATACGTTCGGAAATTCGTCGTTCAGGAAAAGGGCTGGATGGTTGTGGATATCAGTTAAAGATAGTTGGCGACACAAAAAGAGCTCAAGCTTTGATTTCAAGCGCCAGAATACCGACTCACGGCTCGTCTAGTTGCTGGGAACAATGATTTATTTTGACAATGCTGCAACAACATATCCAAAGCCAGAAACGGTTTCAAAGTCGATTATCACGGCAAATGTGCGGTATGGAGGAAATCCCGGCAGGAGCGGCCATAAGCTTTCACTAAAAACCGCAGAACGCGTATATTCAGTTCGAGAAGCGGCTGCTTTATTTTTTGGCGCAGAACCTGAAAATATTGTTTTCACCAGTAACTGCACCGGCGCTTTAAACACGGTTATCTATGGTTTGTTTGAAAGAGGAAAAACCATTATAACCTCAAATTTAGAACACAACTCGGTCAGCCGCCCAATATATAATATATTAAAAAGCGGTGATGTTCGGTGGATACAGGTTGATGTTCACAAAAAGAATGATTTTGAAATAGTTGAAAGTTTTGATAAAAATATATCATCAGACTGTTGCTTGGTTGTTTGCGCTCATGCTTCAAACGTCACAGGCCAGCTGCTTCCAGTTGAGAGAATATATCAAATTTGCAGATCAAAAGGGATCCCATTTGCGATTGATGTTGCGCAAACTGCGGGAGTTTTTCCAGCAAAAGTTGGCGTTCACGCAGACATTTTGTGCGCTCCAGGCCATAAGGGGCTATATGGGCCTATGGGGACGGGGCTTTTGGTTTTGAATGGAGATTTTTTGCCAAAGCCTCTGACTCAAGGAGGAACCGGAAGCTCTTCAATTTCGCTTGAACCTTTAAAAATTCCGCCAGACTACTATGAGGCTGGAACTGTCAACGTCCCTGGGATTATTGGGCTTGGAGCGGGGCTTGATTTTGTCAAGTGCCACGGCATTTCAAACATTCGAAATCATGAGCTTGGGCTTTGCAAATTGGCTTTAAATGGGCTTCGTCGCGCCAACGTGGTGATATACACGGATGACTATTCAAAATGCGCTCCAATATTTTTGTTTAATTTTAAAAACATTCCGTGTATGGACGGGACAAAGATGCTGAGTGATATGGGATTTGCGGTTCGTGGAGGAATTCACTGCGCCCCCAGTGCACACAAAATGCTTGGGACTTTGCCAGAAGGAGCGATTCGCTTTTCACCATCTATTTTCAACAATAAAAGCCAGGTTTTGAGTTTTTGTCGAGCTATTAAGAAAATTTCAAATAAAGTGAAATAATGAACGTATTTAAAAAGTCACATGATATGGAATTTTAGTCGTATTTTTGTGACTTTTTTGTTTTGATTTTTTATAATTTTTGACTTGTTTCTTTTTAAATAAATTGGTATAATTTATTATATGGTTTCGTTTGAGAATATTTTTCTGGATTTGAGCGGAGTGGATGATTATGAATTTGATTTTTAAAAGGATTAGTCTCAGATTTTTAAGTTTTTGTGTGATATTTTGCGCTTTATTTTTGACGTGCGGATGCGGCGGCGGGGGAGCTGGAAAGGTTTTGGGCTTCAGTTTGGCGACAGCTCCCGAAAACCTAGACCCCCAAACAGCCTCTAATTCCAGCGCCATAACAATAGTCAACAACATATTCGAAGGCCTATATAGGCGGACTCGGGATAATAAATTTGAGCTTGGAGCAGCAAAAAATGTTGACATCAGCCCAGACGGAAAAACATACACATACACGATAAAAGATGACTTGAGCTGGAAATATTATAATTCCGAAAGCAAGATGGAGGATGGAACGGTTGTTGATTTTAAGGTGACGGCGGATGATTTTTTATTTGCTTTTCAAAGGCTGATGGACCCCGATGTCCAGACGCCATATTCTTCAAACTACTATTTCATTAAAAACGCAAAAAGCGTTAAAGAGGGAAGAAAGCCGCCAAGCAGCTTAGGAGTTAGAGTCAATCAAGAGGGGCAGCTTGTAATCGAAATAGAACGCAAAACTCCGCTTATGGAAGAGCTTTTGTCGTCTGCTCCCGCAATGCCCTGCAACAGGGAATTTTTTAGGCTAACAAGGGGAAGGTATGGCATTAAAGGAGCAATGCTTTTGTCTAATGGGCCATACTACGTTCACATGTGGCAAAACACGGATGATGCCAGGAAAGTTCGGCTTAAGTCGAATGAAAAATACTATGACCGTGATAAAATTTCGATTTTGGGAATTAATTTAACAGTTCGGGGAAAAACAGAAGCGTTTGAACTATATCGCAAAAACGACATAGACACAGCAATAATTGGCTATGACCAGTTTAAATCGGCAAAAATTCCGCAAAATTTAACTAAACCTTTTCAAAACAGCGTGGTTGGAATTGGCCTGAATCAATCCAGCAAATATTTTGAAAATGAAAAAATTCGAAAAGCTCTTGCGATGGCGATTGATCGAGAGCAGCTGCAAACTTTGCTCCGGGAGGATCAGCTGATTGCGTGGGCGCTTGTCCCGAATTCTGTGACGATCGGAAGCGAAAACTATAGGGAAGCTGTTGGGGATTTGGCTGTTCCGGCATATAACCCAGAAAAAGCCAAGGATCTTTTAAAACAGGGGATTTCGGAGCTTAAATCAGCTTATGGCGGAGCAAGCCTGAATTCGGTTTCCATTTTGGTTGACGAGGAAAAATATTCTGCGCTTGATCAAATACTTCAAACATGGCAAAAGCAGCTGGGAATTTTTATGCAAATCGACGCGCAACCCAAGGAAAATTATTTAAAAAAGCTGAAAAATGGCGAATTTGACTGCGTATTAATGACAATAAGCAGCGATTCAGACACTCCGTCGTCTATTTTAAACAAATTTTCAAAAGAGTCTTCTTTTAATCATATAAACGCAAATCTTTCAGGATATCAGGAAATTTTAAACAGCGCATCTTTACAGGAAGATTTTGAATCAATGTCGAATAAATATCTGGAGGCTGAAAAATTTGTTTGTTATTCTGGAAATTTTATGCCTATTTATTACCAAACCGAACCTTAAAATCCAATCATTCAACTGTTACAGATTTTGCCAGGTTTCTTGGCCGATCAACATCACAGCCTCGCAAAACTGCGGTGTGGTATGCAAAAAGCTGCAAAGGGACGATTGAACATAGAGGTGTGAAAATATCCATATCGTCTGGAATTTTAACAACTAGATCGGTTAAAGAATTGTCGATTGGAGAATTTTCGTTGCATATCAAAACAACTTTGGCGCCGCGGGCTTTGACTTCTTTGAGGTTGCTGATTGTTTTGGCATATAGATCATCCTGGGTTGCGATCGCGATAACCGGTGTGTTTTCTTCGATCAGGGAGATTGTTCCGTGTTTGAGTTCGCCAGCAGCATAGGCTTCGCTGTGGATATATGACAGCTCTTTAAGTTTGAGCGAGGCTTCGAGGGAGATGCAGTAGTCGACGCCTCTTCCAATGAAAAAAACGTCTCGTGAATTTTTGAAAACATTTGAAAGCTTCAGAATTTCTTCGTCTGTTTTAAGAGTTTTTTCAATTTTGTTGGGAATATCCCGCAATTTTTCACATAATTTGAAGCATTCATTGTCAGAGATTTTTTGAAAAACATTTGCAAGCTTAATGGCAAACAGATATAGCGCGACCATTTGAACAGTGAATGCTTTGGTTGACGCAACGGAAATTTCAGGGCCTACGTGAGTGTATAGGACGCTGTCGGCCTCCCGCGCAATTGACGATCCGACGACGTTGACAGCAGCCAATGTTAAAACGTTTTTTTCTTTAGCGAGCCTCAAAGCTGCCAGGCTGTCGGCGGTTTCTCCGGATTGTGAAATTATTACTATTAAATCCTCTTTGGAAATTATTGGGTCTTTATATCGAAATTCCGACGCTATTTCAACTTCAACCGGGATTTTTGCAAGCTTTTCTATAATATATTTTCCAACCATGCCCGCGTGCATCGCCGTTCCGCAAGCAACTATGTGAATTTTTTTTAAGCTTTTGAGTTTTTTATCAGACAGGTTTTGTATTTTCAAATCCAACCTGTCGCCGTCAAAATGAAGCCCCATACACCTTTTTGCTGCTTTGGGTTGTTCATAAATTTCTTTGAGCATAAAGTGGCTAAACCCATTTTTTTCAGCAGATTCAACATCCCAATCGACTGTTTGGATCTTTTTTTGAATTTCATTTTTTTGCAAATCGACAATTTTAACGAAATCTTTAGTCAAAATTGCGATTTCGTCGTGGTCTAAAAGCATATATTTTTTAGTGTGTTTGATGATTGCGGGAACATCCGACGCAATAAAGTTTTCAGATTTTCCAATTCCAATGATTAAGGGGCTGTTTTTGCGGATAGCGTAGATCTTATCGGGTTGATTTTCAAAAAGAATTCCCAAAGAATATGAACCTTCAAGCTTTTTTGAGGCCTTGATGATTGCTTGGATCGGGTCTTTATCATATAAAAAGTCCAAAAGCGCCGCAACAATTTCCGAATCAGTTTGGGTTTTGAAAATATAATTTTTTTCGGCCAAAAATTGTTTAATTTGCAGGTAGTTATCGATTATTCCGTTGTGGACAATGGTGACTCTTCCTTGTGAGTGGGGATGTGAATTTAGGTCTGAGGGCTTTCCATGAGTTGCCCAGCGGGTGTGCCCAATGCCACAGGTTCCATTGATCGGTTTAATTTTTTTGATATATTCTTTTAAATTACTTAATTTTCCGCATTTTTTCATTATAGATATATTATTTTCGTTAAATATGGCAATCCCAGCAGAATCATATCCGCGATATTCCAGGCGACTTAAGCCGTCTAAAATGCATTCCACACAATTAGATTTACCAACATATCCGACAATTCCACACATTATACTTTTCATTTCCTTTCTAACAACTAATGGGATGACGAAATCAACAGCCATTTTGCAAGCATTTATCACGCAAATTTGCGCATTGCTTTTTGCCAGCTGTCTATC
>CADBXQ010000081.1 GCA_902798675.1 Oscillospiraceae bacterium | reverse complement strand
AAAAATATATCGCGGTTTGAGTTTGTCGCTGATTTTTCCATGGTTTAGGCGATATTCTCGTTCATATATAAGAAGAAGTGTTGCTTTGAGGCTAAATAATATGGGGATGCTTTTTCGCCTGACAGGCCACAAATATGTTGTTGATGCGATTGAGCTTTGCATGCATAATCCCAACATATACATGACAAAAAATGTGTATTGGATTTTGGCGCGCAGGTATGGCGTGACGCGGGCAAGTGTTGATCGTTGCATGAGACATGCTATTGAGGTTGTTTGGAGAGACACTGCTATGGATTGTTTGGCAAAATATTATCCGGATGTTGATAGGGTATATAAAATGAGGCCTTCTGTTGCGGAATTTGTCAGGTGTGTTGCCAGAGACATGAATGAGAGAATTTTTGGTTTGAATAAAAATTTTGAAATGTCTTGACAATTGAATTGTTTTCCTATATAATCATGGGTGTGGGTTGGTTTTATGTGTTATCTAAAATTTTTTGCTTGGTTTTGTGAATTGTTGTGACGGATTGTGATGAAGTGTGTGTGTTTGGAATTTTGTTTGCGGATGGTTTTTTAAAAAGCTCATCCAGGGATTGGGGGCATGGAGATGTTATTTGAGAGTTTATCTGGAAAATTGGCTAATGTTTTCAAGAAATTGCGCTCTAAGGGCAGGCTGACAGAGGCTGACGTTAGGCTTGCGATGCGTGAGATAAAGCTTGCTTTGCTTGAGGCTGATGTCAACTATAAGGTTGTTAAAAAGTTTGTTGAGCGTTTAACTGGGCGAGCTGTTGGGTCTGATGTTCTTGAAAGCTTGACTCCGGCGCAGCAGGTTGTTAAAATAGTTAATGAGGAGCTGACCCTGTTGATGGGTGAAAAGGGAAGCTCAATCAACATCCCATCAAAGCCTCCTTGCGTCTTGATGATGTGTGGACTGCAGGGCAGCGGAAAAACGACGCATTGTGCTAAAATAGCTAAATATTTTTTAGATAAAGGACACAGGCCTCTTTTGGTTGCTTGCGATGTCTATAGGCCTGCGGCTATAGATCAATTAAAAATTGTCGGAGAAAAGGCTGGTGTTCATGTTTTTGACATGGGAAAATCAGATCCTGTCAAAATTGCCAGCGCGTCCCTAAAACATGCCAAAGATTATGGCCACGATATCGTCATTTTAGACACTGCAGGCAGGTTGCATATAGATAGTGATCTCATGAACGAGTTGCAAAGGATGAGCCGAAGCGTTGATCCTTCCGAGATATTGCTGGTTGTCGATTCCATGACAGGCCAGGACGCGGTTAATGTTGCTGTTGCTTTTAATGAAAAGCTTGATTTAACTGGGGTTGTTTTAACAAAGCTTGATGGAGACAGCCGAGGGGGAGCTGCGCTGTCTACAATGGACGTTTTGGGAAAGCCGATAAAGTTTGTTGGCGTTGGCGAAAAACTTGGCGATTTGGAGCTGTTCCAGCCTGATAGGATGGCTTCGAGGATTCTTGGAATGGGGGATGTGTTAACTCTAATAGAAAAAGCTGAGAGCAACATAAAGGCCAGGGATGCTGAGAAAGTTGCAAGAAAGATTAAGGAAAATAAATTTGACATGAATGACCTTTTGGACCAGATGAATCAAATCAAGAAGATAGGGTCTATTAGAGACATTGTTGGAATGATTCCCGGAGTTTCAAGCAAAATAAAAGACGCTGATCTTGAAAATGGCGAGGCTAGGATCGTAAAGATGCAGGCTATAATTCTGTCCATGACGCGATTGGAGCGCCAGAAACCTTCAATGATTGATTCTGGGCGCAAACGCAGGATAGCGGCTGGAAGCGGAACGTCGGTGACGGATGTTAATCAGCTTTTGAAACAGTTTGATCAGATGCAAAAGATGTTTAAACAGCTGGGCGGTCGAGGAAAGCGCAAGAAAAGGCGATTGTTTTCTGGTTTTGGGATTTGATAATTTTTCAAAAATATTGTTGTTTTAGAATGTTAATTTAGGAGGAAAAGTAATGGCAGTTAAGATAAGATTGCGCAGGATGGGCGCTAAAAAAGCCCCTTTTTACAGGGTTGTGGTTGCTGATTCTAGGTATGCTTGTGGCGGAAGGTTTATTGAGGAAATCGGCGTGTATGACCCGTCTAAAAAGCCGTCGTTTTTCAGCGTTGATTCTGAAAAGGTTAAACATTGGCTGAGTGTCGGCGCTCGGCCAACAGACACTGTTAAAAGATTGCTTAAAAGCAATGAAATTTGAAATTAATTTTAGGAGGTTTTTGCTATGGAAAATTTATTGATTGAAATCGCAAAAGGTTTGGTTGAAAACAAGGATGAGGTTAAAGTTTCGGTTGATGAGCCTAACGAAGAAGGTTTAATTGTATATCATTTGGACGTTGCAGCTGAGGACAAGGGCCGTGTTATCGGTAAACAGGGAAGAATTGCTAAAGCCATTCGGGTTGTTATGAGAGCGGCTGCCAACCGGCTTGGCAATAAAATCATGGTTGAAATCAGTTAGTTTTTGTTTTGCTTTTTTCGTTGCTTTTGCCTGGGAGTTTTTTATATTATGAAGAAAGTTTTTTTGGAAATTGGCGAGATAGTCGGGACTTGCGGCTTGAGAGGCGAGGTCAAGATAGCGCCCTGGTGTGATGGCTTTTCGGTTTTTAGCGGGTTGTCTCGTTTGTTTTTCGACTCTGATGGAAGTATATGTAAAAATATTGAAAATTCCAGGCAACGCAAATCTTTGGTTGTTGTGAAGTTTTTTGGGGTTGATTCTCTTGAATCTGCAAAACAAATGCTAAAAAGTGTGGTGTATGCTCACAGGGATGATATTTTAGTGCCGGTTGGAAGACATTTTATTCAGGATCTGATGGGCATGCGTGTTTGTGACGTTGACAGTGGCTTTTTTTACGGCAGGATAGTTGATGTTTTGCAGCCTGGCGCTAATGATGTCTATAGGATTGTTGACGATCAAGGCGTTGAGCGCTTGGTTCCTGTGATAGATGATGTTGTTTTAAGGACTGATTTTGAAAGAAGGTCTGTTTATATCAGGCCGTTGGAAGGTTTGTTTGATGCTTAGGTTTGGTATTGCGACGCTTTTTCCTGATATGTGTGGGTCTGTTTTGCATTATAGTATTTTGGGCAGGGCTCAGAATCAGGGTTTGGTTTCAGTTGAAATTCATAATATACGCGATTTTACCACGGATAAA
Source organism: Oscillospiraceae bacterium (assembly GCA_902798675.1). Classification (GTDB taxonomy): domain Bacteria; phylum Bacillota; class Clostridia; order Oscillospirales; family Ruminococcaceae; genus RUG12519. The sequence continues at coordinate 6,471 of CADBXQ010000081.1, read as the reverse complement.
CATAAAAGAGTTGATGATATGCCCTATGGTGGCGGAAGGGGCATGATCATTCAGGCGGATCCTGTGTTTCGTTGTTATGAGTTTGTTCGTTCTAAATTCCCAGACAAGCTGCGCGTTGTGTATCTTTCGCCTCAGGGGAAAACTTTCAATCAAAGAAAGGCCTTGGAGTTGTCTCGGTTTGATGGAATGGTGTTTTTGATATGCGGGCACTATGAGGGAGTTGATCAGCGTGTCCTTGACGAGATAGTTGATGAAGAGATTTCAATTGGCGACTACATACTAACCGGTGGAGAGTTGTCTGCTTTGGTGGTTGTGGATGCTGTTGTTAGGTTGTTGCCGGGGGTTTTGGCGTCTCCTGATTGTTTTGAAAATGAGAGTCATTTTGACGGGTTGTTGGAATATCCTCAGTATACAAGGCCTGCGGTTTGGCGTGGCAGAAAGGTTCCAGAAGTTCTTTTGTCTGGCAATCATTCCAACATAAAAAGCTGGCAGGACAGGAAATCATTCGAGGCAACTTTAAGAAAGAGACCGGATATTTTGGTAAATAGTTTTTGATTTTATTGGTATATTTTAGGCTTAGTGTGGGGTTATTCATATGTGTCGTAAAGAAGTTGTTGTAAAAAATGAAGTTGGGCTTCATTCCAAGTTTGCCACTTTTTTCATAAAAAGGGCCAATGAATTTCAATCTTCGATTTGGCTTGAGAGGGATGATCGGCGTGTTAATGCCAAAAGTTTGTTGGGCATTTTGTCGATCGGAGTGGTTGCTGGCGATAAGGTGGTGATTGTTGCGAATGGAAAGGACGAAGATAAAGCGTTGGCGGCTTTGGTTGAGTTGATTGAGAGTGGATTTAAACAATAAGGATAACGTGTGTGTGAGTGATTTGGCCTGGTTTTAGTTTTATTGGGTTGAGTTTTTGGCTTTATGTGTGATTTTACTCTGTTGTGATATATAAAGAATTGTTCATATTTTATACATGTCTAGTTCATAATTATATTTTATTATTTTTTGTCCGGGTGATAGTTTAAAATAATTCACACGAATAGGAACTTCGCGTTTAGGGCGTGGAGTTTTTTATTTTTTAAAAGTGCACAAAAATAATATCATATATTTGTTAATACATACGAAATTAAATAAAAATGTATAAATTTTATGTACAAATAAATAATTTTATGATATAATTAATAATATATACATTAATGTATATATTATTAATGCTTTGATAGGGGGGAGATTAAAATGAGCAGATTATTTAAGACATCAATTTGTTATTTATTATCTGTCATTATATCTTTGACTCAAGTTTTGACAATATTTATTGGAGGGGAGGTTAAAGCTGCGTTTTATATACAGCAAGGCGGCTTGAATAGTTGCTGTTTTGAGCAAATTTCTGGAACTTTTCAAAAAAGCAGTGAACATTTTAATCGGTTTGCGTATGTCTATAGCGATAAATATTTTGAAAATTCTGCAAGTGAATATAATCCCGCTCTTGCAACCATGTCGCTTTGTTTAGATATTTCTTCTTTTTCACGCAAAGACACCAAATATAATAGAATAAATTATAAAAATCAAAGTAAAAACGTGAATTTGTTGCTGAGAGAATTGGGATTTAAAGACATTAGGGTGAACTCGGATTTTAGAAAAAAGCCGAATTCAAAAACAATAGGTGTTGCGACGGGACACAAAAAAATAGATGTGTGTGGAAAATCATACACCTTAATTCCAATAGTTATTCGGGGAGGATATTATGGACTTGAATGGGCAAATAATATGCTCATCGGCGCCAAGGGAAACCACGTTGGCTTTAGTTATGCTGCAGATAGTGTTAAAAAATTTGTTGATGAATATATTAATAAGACGAATGATATTCAAGGGAATATAAAATTTTGGATAGTTGGATATAGTAGGGGAGGCGCGGTTGCTGGACTTGTTGGTAAACTATATAACGATTATTGTGATATATGTGAGCGTGAGGCGGATTTTTTCAACTATAATAAAAATATATCAATAAATAAAGATGATATCTATACATATACATTTGAATCACCGAAAGGACTTGACATTTCAAGTGAGGACTTTAGTGGAAAATATTCGAATATTCATAATATAATTAATGATGACGATTTTGCGACAAAGCTTGCGGTCAAATGTTGGGGGTTTGCAAGACCCGGCGTTGATCATAAGCTGCTTAAAGACAAAAATCAGCAAGACATTTGCCGGGTCAAAAAAATTTTGTCAATTATGTGTGTTAATGTTTATGGAGATTCAGTGGTTGAATATAAGGCCGACCGGTTTAAGACATATGGATTTAACTGGTTTTCTAATGCCATAAGCACTCAGTCTAAATTTTTAGATGAATTTCTCAAAATGTTTGCCAGTTGTTTATTTGATGGCCGAAATAATAATTTTAAGAACTTTTTTAGTAAAGATATGAAGGGTCTGCGAATGGCATATTTTAAGCATGAGCAAACAATTTCTCGCTTAATTGAGCTTTTGCTTTCTGATGAAGATTTTATTAGATCGATAGACTCTGTGCTCAACAAAAAATATTCAAAATTTGGTTTGTTTTTCAAGGCAGTTTTTAGCAATTCTGCATTAAAAAATAGCGTTATGGAAATTTGCGACGATGTTTTTGAGGAATATAATTTAAAAGCCGATCCTGAAAAGAAAATTAGCGCACAGGAGCTGAAAAGTTTAAAGGCTGGAATTTGCGATATGCTAATTTGTTTTAATAAAATCTCAAATTATAGGTATTTTTATATTTTTTTAAAAAATCTTGACAATATAGTGTCTTCACACGAACCTGAAATATGTTTGGCAAGCCTTATAGACGAAGATCCAAATAAATATATATATTTGAATCAAATGGAAAATATGATATATAGTTTTTAAATTAATATAAGTTTAAAATAATTTACATAAATAAAACTTCACGTTTAGCGCGTGGAGTTTTTTATTTTGACAAATTGCACAAAAAAATGCAAGTTATGTGAATAAAAATGTAAAGAAACATAAAAATTTGTTGATATGTATATGCAAGCAAATGCTTTTATGATATAATTAAATATATGTGTATATAGTAGTGTTGACATAGGAGGTTGAGATTGATATGCAAAAGAGCAGTTTGGATAATGCGGGTCGTGAATTTTTGATTGGAACTTTTCAAAAGGGAACTCAACGTTTTAATAAATTTGCGTATGTTTATAGTGACAAATATTTTGAAAATTCTGCTAATAGATATAATGCCAGTCTTGCGACCATGTCACTTTGTTTGGTCATTTCGACATATCCTTGTAAGACATTTGACAATGGCGCGGTTTGTTATGAAAATCAAAGTAAAAATGTGAATTTATTGCTGAGAGAATTGGGTTTTAAAGACATTAGGGTTAACTCGGATTTTAGAAAAAAGCCAACCCTCAAAACAATAGGTGTTGCGACTGGACATAAAAAAATAGATGTGTGTGGAAAAGCATACACTTTAATCCCAATAGTCATTCGAAGCGTTGGATATGAAGCTGAGTGGGGAAATAATATGCAGGCTGGGCCTAGAGGAAACCACAATGGCTTTAATCGGGCTGCAAATATTGTTAAAAAATTTGTTGATGAATATATTAATAAGACGAATAATGTCGATGGTTGTGTAAAATTTTGGATAGTTGGATGGAGCAGAGGAGGCGCTGTTGCAGGACTGGTTGGTAAATTATATAATGATTATTGTGATATATGTGAGCGTAAGCAAGGTTTTTCCAACTATAACAAAAATATATCAATAAATAAAGGAGACATATACGTTTATACATTTGCCTCACCCAAGGGATTTCATATCACAAATAATAGATATAGTAGAAAATATTTCAATATACATAACGTGATTAACGATAATGATTATGTGACGAAGATTCCGGTTAAATGTTGGGGATTTTCTCGGCCCGGCGTTGACCACAGGCTTCTTAAAGGGGGAAAAGAGGCTGATATATGTCGAGTGAAGCGAATTTTGTCTAAGATGTGTTTTAAAGTTTTTGGCGATTCAGGCGTTGACTATAAGGCTGATAGATTCCGGGCATATGGGTTTAATTTATTTTCCAAAGATATAAGCACACAGTCTAAGTTTGTGGATCAATTTCTTAAAATGTGTGCCCATTGTTTTTTTAGTGGTCAAAATAATGATTTCAAGAAACGTTTTGGCAAAAATATGCATGGCTTGAGAATGGCATATTTTAGATGTGAGAAAACAATTTCGCGTTTAATCGAACTTTGTGTGGGTGATGAGGATTTTAGCAGATCAATGTCGAAGATGTTTAATCGAAGATATTCAAAATTTAACTTGTTTTTTAAAATAATTTTTAGCAGGTCGAAATTTATAGAAAGTGTTAGAAAAATTTGTGATGATATATTTGTTGACTACAATAGAAAGCAAAGCAAAATTGATCCTTCGAGGAAGGTTAGCTCAAAAGAGATTAAAAGTTTAAAAGCTGGAATTTGCGATATGCTAATTTATTTTAATAAAATCATAAATTATAGATACTTTTATATTTTTTTCAAGAATATTAGTAATATATTATCTGTCCACGAGCCTGAGATATGTTTGGCATGTCTTATAGACGAAGATCCAAAAAAAGATATATATTTGAATCAAATGAAAAATATTATATATAATTTTTGAATTTGTTGATTCTCGGAGTGATTCTGGGAATCTTTTGGCTTGTTATTTTTTGATATTATAGTATAATATATTTGTGTGAACGTTGATTTGATTACTATGTTTGAAAATTTGGAGATTGGGATTATTATGAATACTCTAGAAAAATTAAGAAAAAAAGCCCTCAGACTTGCGGACAGTCCGGGAGTATATATAATGAAGGATATTAAAAATAGGGTTATATATGTTGGGAAAGCAAAGGTTTTAAAAAACAGGGTTGTCAGTTATTTTAGAGATATTTCCTCTCAAAACGAAAAGGTTCGAAAAATGGTTGAACATGTCGAAGATTTTGATTTTATATTGACAGATTCTGAATTTGAAGCATTAATTTTGGAGTGTAGCTTAATTAAACAACATAGTCCCAAATATAATATTTTGCTCAAAGATGATAGAGGATATCACTATATTAAGATTTCGAGTGGAAAATTTCCCAAAATCACTCCTGTCATGATCGGTGTGTTGGGGTTTGTTGCGGCAATGTTTCGCGCAGTGAATATTTGGAAATTGTTGAACAGGCCGTTGAATATCTCAAAAAAGGGAGCTGTTTGTCCCTTGAAATGATGAAGAAGCAGATGGAAAAGGCGGCCATGGAACTGAACTTTGAAAAAGCGATTAAAATCAGAAATAGAATACATGCTATTGAAAAAGTGAATCAATCCCAAAAAATATATCTGAAAGACCAAGAGGACATGGACGTCATAGCTCACGCAATAGCTGAAGATGTTATTTGTTTTGTTGTTTTGAAATTTCGCAATGGGCATATTGTTGACAAGGATAGTTATATTTTCGATTATGTTGCTGATTTTGACTGCGCTGTTGAAGATTTTATTGCGGGATATTATACTAATAAAAATAATGATGTTGTTAAATTAATTCTAATATCTGATGAAAAATTGGATGCTGAGCTATATTCTGAATATATACGAAAAAAAACAGGGAAATATACTAAAATATTGATTCCGAAAATTGGACAGAGAAAAAAAATACTGGATATGGCTTTTTCGAATGCAACTGAATATTTAGCATCTAAACTAAAATATCAGACAAAAGAGATAAAAGCTCTTCAACAATTGGCGCAGATTTTGAATCTGAAAAAGCCGCCTCTCCTGATTGAAGCCTATGACATATCTAACCTTGGAGACACGGGGATTGTTGGAGGAATGGTTGTTTTTGAGAATGGATTGCCAATAAAAAGACTATATCGCAAATTTAAGATGAAAACAATAAAATTTAGAAATGATTATGGAGCCATGAGGGAGATGATATCGCGGCGAATTGAGCGCTATAACGAAGGCCAGGACGAAAGCTTTAAGCGGCTTCCGGATTTGATTTTGATTGACGGGGGGCAGGGCCATGTTGAGGCGGTTCGGGAAATTTTTCAAGAAAGGAATTTTTCTGCTGCATATTTTGGCATGGTTAAAGACAGCCGCCACAGGACAAGGGCAATCAGTTCTTCGGGCGGAGAAATCTCGATAACATCGTTTAAAAACGCGTTCTTGCTTTTGACTAAAATTCAAGACGAGGTCCACAGATACACCATATCGTATCAAAAAAATGTTCGGAAAAAGACGGGCTTTGAGCTCGAATTAACACGAATTGCGGGAATTGGCGAAAAAAGGGCTCTTAAAATTTTAAGGCATTTTAAATCAAAAACTGAGCTTTTAAATTCGAATATCACAGAAATATCTCAAGTTGCAGGGGTTGGCGTCCAAAAAGCAAGAGAGATTCTGAATTTTATGAACAACATTTGATTTATTAGGTTGTTTATGTTATT
>CADBXQ010000080.1:4441-7918 GCA_902798675.1 Oscillospiraceae bacterium | reverse complement strand
AAAAATTCAAAAAAAGACCTTGCCGCTTTAACCGCGATGTTTTCCTCGCCGACCGGGACAACATCTTTGTCGATATCGCAAACTATATTTTCAGACTTTTTTAAAATAATTTCATCATAGAGGGATATTGTTTGCATTATAGAGCTTAAATTATGATATCCATCACTTCTTACGTCGCCAACTGCAAGCGCCAAATTAATTTTAGCATACGCTTTTAAAAACAACTCTTTCATTTTTTCATCACCATTTAAGATATAAATTGTCCTGTATTATACCACACATTTTCACAATTTTCAAGTGTTTTAAGCAAAAATAACTATTTGTATAATTTTATTGGATTAGATTTGTCCCAATAAATCTCTCTCTTAAAAAATCCAACTCTTTGATTAAAAGCTCAACAGTTCACAGCATCCTTGACTATGTTCCAAAAAACAATGCAAGGGATGGCTAAGCGCCGCCAGCTCACAACTAACTGTAATATTAAATCTTTCTGGGCCGTCGTGGCTTTTTTGGGGTTGTCCTCAACAAGCGGTAGGTAAATGTCCTTGAGGCCGGAGCTTGTCACGCTTTTTGACCTTGGCTTGTTATTGGCGGCTTAAAAAGAGCTTGGGAATTTTAAATCAGGTTAAATTGCACGGTTGATGGTGGGCGGGCGGCGCTTTGATTGGTTTTGTTGATAGTTTTTTTTTTTGTTTTTGAGGGTGGTTTAATTTGAGATGGTTTTTAAATTAAATTCTGATATTTTTAAGAAAAAGGAATTCAGGGAACAAATATAACCTAAAGCCACAAAATTTTTATAGTTTTCATTTGAAATTTTATTTAATATGGTGTACAATACTATTTGGAGTGTTTTTAATTGATTTTTTGAAAGAGGGGATATGCTTGGATGTTTTAAATGATAAAAAAATACAAGATGGAGTTTATTTTCACAGTATTATTGATGAAAAATTTAAATTTAACAGGATTTCGGTCAATTTCGTCGTCAAGATGGACGAAAAAACCGCTTCGCTCAATGCTTTGCTTTCTTTTTTGCTGAGAAAGCGCTGCATGCAGTATCCCAATATGCTGGATTTGGGGAAAAAGTTGCAGGAGTTATATGGAGCTTCTCTGTTCAATGAGTGCAGGAAAATTGGAGATAATCATTTGATTAGTTTCGGAATTGTTTCGCTGGATGATCAATTTGCGATAGATGGCGAAAATTTAAATCAGCAAGCTTCGAGACTTTTGGCTTCAATAGTTTTTGAGCCGCTCATTCGGGACGGAAAATTTGTTGAGGAAGACATTGAAATTGAAAAGCAAAATTTGATTGAGCTTGTCGAGAGCCAGTATAATGACAAAAGAACATATTCTTTTAATCAAGCAATACACACTTTGTTTGATGGACAAGGCTATGGATGCAATCAATATGGCGACGTTGAATCCATTAAACAAATCGAAAATTGTCGTGTTATTGAAGAATATATGAAAATGTTGCGGTCGGCTGAAGTTCACATAATGTTTACTGGAAGGCAAAATTTTTCAGACTGTTTTGATGTTTTTAAGAAAAAGTTTGATTTAATTGACCGCGGTGATATTTATAAATCTAACAATCAAAAATATATTAAGCAAGGAGAATTAAAATCCAGGCTTGAAAAAGACCAGGTTTTGCAGTCTAAACTTGTCATGTGTTTTGCGAGTTCGGTTGAATATGACTCAAAATTTAATAATGTGATTTGGGTGATGACTGCGCTTTTGGGCGGGACTCCAACTTCCAAATTGTTTGTTAATGTTCGGGAAAAATTGAGTTTGTGCTACTATTGCTCTGCGCAATTTGATCCTGCAAAAGGGCTAATATTCATCGAATCTGGGGTTGAAAATCAAAACATTCAAAAGGCAAAGGCAGCAATTTTGGAGCAGTTTGACGACATTAAAAACGGAAAATTCACGCAGGATGAGCTTTTTAAAGTTGTTTTGGCGCTTGAAAATGTGCTAAAAGCTGTTGGCGACAGCGCTGGAGCCATTGAGAGCTACTATTTGTCGCAGATTTGTCGAGGAAAAATAGAGTCGCCTGATAAAAAAATCGAGAGTATAAAAAGCATAACAAAGCAGGATATTGTTGAAGTTGCTAATTTATTTTCCATTGTTATGGATTATACATTGACGTCGGAGGGTTAGGATATGCAAAAAAATGTTATTAAAGACGATATTTTAAAAGAGAGTTATATAAAATTAAAACACAAGACTGGTTTGACGATTTTATTATACCCTATGGAAGGATATTCGACTGCAACTGCAATTTTTGCGACTAGATATGGCTCAATAGATCGGACATTTAAAAAGAAAACAGATCGCGAATTCATGACTGTTCCGGACGGAATTGCTCATTATTTAGAGCATAAGCTTTTTGAAAATTCGGATGGAGTTGACACATTTGAACTTTTTTCGAAAACCGGAGCAAGTGTTAACGCCTTCACATCGCATGACAAAACAGCATACCACTTTTCGTGCACAAATAATTTCAATGAATCTTTAAAAATTTTATTAAATTTTGTCCAGGATCCATATTTTACGGATGAAACTGTTCAAAAAGAGCAAGGAATAATCGGCCAAGAGATAAAGATGTATGAAGATGATCCAAATTGGAGGGTTTTTCTGAATTGTCTTGAAAATATGTATCACAATCACGCGATACGTGTTAATATTGCTGGAACTGTTGAGTCGATTGCCAAAATAAACAAGGATATATTATATGAATGCTATAAAACATTTTATAATATGAATAATATGGTTTTGATAATATCAGGTTTTTTCGACGTGAATGAAGCAATTGAAATTATTGAATCCGAAATTAAAGACAGCGTTCCGGTTGAAATTGAGAGAAAAGTCGAATATGAGCCACAAAATGTTGTCAAACCTGTTGTTAGGATTGCTCTTGCTGTTTCCAAGCCGCAATTTTGCATAGGTTATAAGCTGGCGCCACTTGAAGGAATTGAAATGTTGAAGGCGAAATTTGAGTTTCAGGTCGCCTGCGAATTGCTTGTTGGAGAAGGCTCGGATTTATATAAAGAATTTTACGACAGCGGGCTTGTTTCGGGCGGAAATGTCGATTATGAGGTTCTTTGTGGAAACGGGTATTTTTCGCTTTGTTTCACTGGCGAGTCCTCCGATCCCGAGAAGGTTTTAAGTAAAATTAATTCTGAGATAGCTCGCAAGCTTGAGTCTGGCTTTTCGGAGGAAGATTTTCGGGCTGTTAAAAATGCTGCGTATGGATATTGTATGAATTTTTCTAATTCGCCTAAAAATCTTTCGCTATGTATGTTAAATGCCTTTATTGAGGGATATGACTTATATGATAACATAAATATAGTCAGAAATTTAAAGTTTGATGAGGTTGAAAGCAGGTTGAGGTCTATAGATGTTGGCAATTCAACCCTTTCAGTTGTTGATCCGATTTGAATATATTCGCTTTGACTTGAAAATTTATTCCATATGGTCGAC
>CADBXQ010000080.1:0-4420 GCA_902798675.1 Oscillospiraceae bacterium | reverse complement strand
TTTTTTATATTAAATCAATAATATGTGTTTTATTAATAAAAAGTTTACAAATCAAATAATTTTTTATTTCTAGATTTAAAAATTTGGAAAAATCAAAAAATTGAATTTAACAGTGAATTCAAAAATTTTCTTCAGAGTAAAATAGGGAAAAATTTTCCGGCGTGTTATTTCGAAAAGCTTGCTTTTGAAGACTCTAATTTGAAGTTGTTGAAAATGGGGAGATCACACCATTGAATATGTGGGTTGTTCTCCTGTGGAATATTTTTTAGAAACAGGAAAATATTTAGATTTTTTTGCAAATATTTCTGGATATGAAGAAAATGCCAGATTAAATATAAAACATTCTCTATAAATTTGGCTCAATTAAGTTGGAAGGAAAATGGAAGATAGATTTTTTTGGTTCTGACGTTGAAGTTTTGAAAAAATTAGACTTTACTAGTTGTAATACATATGAAAAGGAGGGTGAATGCATATATGAAGAAACTGAAAATGGAGCCAAAAAATTGGTTTTTGAGTTTAAAAAAGCCTGAAATTTAAAATCGCAAATTAGTGATTTTAGACATGTTTTTTAGTTAAATTGGTAATATTGCACAAATTTTGTTTGTAAATACATGCAAATTTCTATACCATACGAGTGAAAAATTTTCAATTTATTATTGAATAATTATTGTTTGTGATATATAATAGAATAATAGGGGGTGTTTAGAATGATTAAATTGAAAATTAATTGTTTATTTAAAAAAATTTTTTCTGTTTTTATTGCTTTGTCTGTTGCGGCTTCAATGATTTTGTCGAGCGGATTTGGAGTGTTTGCATTGGATGAGGATATGGTTGAAGCTGAAATTCAGTATGGTTTGTGGTATATAAGCCAGCTGCCTGAGCCATCTTCGGAATTTGGCAAGAACAAGCCAAGTGAAGATGAAATTAAATATATTACAAAGAGTCGTTATTTTGATAAAGAAGGCGGTTGTCATGATGATTCGATTGACTCGAAAAAAGTTTATGATGATATAAAAATTAAGGTTGATGAGCTGACAGAGGGCAAAGAAACCTGTCTTGAGAAAGCAAAGGCGATCTATGAATGGATTTTTAAAAATGTGACATATGATGAAAAAGGCCAGTTTCAGGGGGGAAATCGGGATGCAATCGGAGTTTTTCATTCTAAAAGAGCGATTTGCTTTGGATATGCTAATTTGGCCAGTTTGATGATGAGATTTGCCGGCGTTCCTTGCTTGACCGCAACATCGCATGATGGACTGCACTCGTGGAACGTTGTTTATTTAAATGATGAAGAAAATAATCGACAAGGATACACAATTTTTGACTCGTGTTGGGCATCTTGCGACCTTCATAATGATGTTTCTCAGGATCCGTTAAAGCCTGAAGCTGCAGTTTGTGGTGATGATGACTTGAAAAAGTTTGAATATATTAGCACGCTAAATTTTCCGGCGCTTGATGAAGCTTTGTCTTTTGAAGATGCAAATCGCAAGATCATGGCCTGGCCGCATCACAAAATGGGCGCTGTTAGATTGGGCGTTATGGCTGATGTTGAGGATTTTGATTATGTGGTGAAAAAAAATGGCGTGGAAATTATGATGCATAATAGAGCAAAATGGCCGACCCATGAGGAAGAACAAAAGATGACGGATGAGGAATTTGACAAAATACGGGAAGAGGAAAGGCCATATTTGACGCTAAATGGTTGGGAAGAGTATGATAATAATATTGTAGTATCTGATGATATTTTGCCCGTTAAATTACCTGTTTTATTAGGCTGTCATGATATTTTTGAGGCTAAAAAGATTGTTGTTAGCGGGGGTGCAAAGGTTATTTTTCCTGATGCTAGCGATACTTGGCCCCAGCCAGTTGAAAAAAATTTTGAAGGACTTTTTCCTTGTTGGAGAGACCTGCCGATTAGGGAAAAATTGGTTCAGATGAGGGAAAAATTCGATTTTAGCGGTTCTGAAGTTTATGAATTTGACGACGCAAAGTTGGTTGAAAAAACCGATCATGGTAAGGTTATTTTTGATTTCACTGAATATGAAGATTTGAGCGGTGTTGCAAAAGATTGGGAGAAGGCGAATGAAGACTTGCTGCAAATCCATGAAAAATTAGGCCAAGAGCTTGAAAAATCGGGGAAAATTAAGGATTCAAAAGATATTTTGGAGGAAGCGGAAGAAAGCGGCAAAGGAGCATATCATATTTTTGAAGAACTTCATAAATCACCCAAAGAATTGGATAAAATTGAAACGAATGGAAAAAGTCAAGATAATAAATATATTAATGTTTTACAGGATGAATATCATAAAGTAGAGAAAAAAATATATGATCTAAAAAATAAATATAATGAACTTTTAATAAAACACAAGTTGATTTAAATTGACTAATTTGAAATTTTATGAATTCATGTCATATATTATTGATTAAATTTGGGCGTTACTTTTTTGGCGCTCAAGTTTTTTCATTTTTTGTTTCCCAAAATTAAAAAAGTATGTTATAATGATTTGGACGTTTTAGAAAGCGAGTTTACTATTGAATTTAGAGGGTGTTATAGTTATGGAGTGGGTTGGATTTCCGCACTTGGGGATTGACAGGCTGGACATTTCTTCGCAAATTAAAATTTTTGGCCTTAGTATTCATTGGTATGGAGTTATTATTGCAGTTGGAATGTCACTTGCAGTTATATATGCTTATTTTGTTGCAAAAAAATTTGGAATTAACAGAAATAATATGATTGATGTCATAATTATTGGAATAGTTTGCGGGATAGTTGGGGCCAGACTGTATTATGTTATTTTCAAATTAGACTCTTTTTCTGGAGATCTTTTGAAAATTTTCGACTTAAGGACGGGAGGGCTTGCGATATATGGCGGAATAATTTTTGCGTTTTTGGGCGGATTTTTCGGCTGCAGATGGAGAAAAGTTAAATTTTTGCCAATGGCGGATGTTGCTGCAATCGGTTTTTTGCTTGGTCAGGGGATTGGAAGATGGGGAAATTTTGTCAATATTGAAGCCTATGGCACTCACACAGACCTCCCCTGGGGAATGACCAGCAGCGCCATACCTCTCGACATTCAGCCGGTTCACCCGACGTTTTTGTATGAGTCAGTTTGGTGCATTTTGGGATTTATTGCTTTCAACTTTTTTCTAAAATATCGAAAATTTGATGGCCAGATCATATTAATGTATATGGCGTGGTATGGATTTGAGCGATTTTTCGTTGAGGGACTTCGAACGGACAGTTTGTGGCTTATTCCTGATGTTATCAGAGTTTCGCAGTTAATATCGCTTATTTTGGTCGTTTTTGCGGTTTTTGCATTATTATATATGTTTTTAGTATACCTTAAAAAGCACCCCGACAAAGAGTGTTTATATGTTAAAACTGTGGAATTCGAAAAAAGTTGTCTAAAGAAAAATAAAATTTAAAGAGAGGGATATATATGGCACAATTGATTGATGGTAGATCTATTTCTGATAAAATTAAAAATAATGTCAAAATTGAGGTTGAAAATTTGAAAAAATCCGGAATTGGCGTTTGCTTGGCGGTTGTTTTGGTTGGAAATGATCCGGCGTCTAAAATTTATGTTAAAAATAAAAGAATAGCGTGTGAAAAAGTCGGAATAGTATCCAAAGAAATTGTTCTTGACGAAAAAATATCAGAAAGCGAATTATTATCTGTAATCAGCAATTTAAACACAGATAGCAAAATAAATGGGATATTGGTTCAACTTCCTCTGCCAAAACATTTAAATGAGACCAAAGTCATAAATTCTATAGATCCTCTCAAAGACGTTGACGCATTTTGTCCGGTTAATGTTGGAAAAATAATGATCGGGAAGTGCGACTTTTTGCCATGCACTCCGGCTGGAGTTTTGGACTTGATTGATTCGACAGGGGTTAGCGTGTGTGGTAAAAATTGCGTTGTCATCGGGCGAAGTAACATCGTTGGAAAGCCCATGGCCATGCTTTTGCTTAATCGGAGCGGGACAGTAACTGTCTGCCATTCGCGGACCAAAGATCTGAAAAGTTTCACACAAAACGCAGACATTTTGATTTCGGCAGTTGGGATTTCGAAATTTGTTAAGGCGGACATGGTTAAGCCGGGCGCGATTGTTATTGACGTTGGAATCAATCGAGGGGAAAACGGCCAAATATGCGGAGATGTTGATTTTGAGGGGGTCAAAGAGGTTGCGGGATATATAACCCCCGTTCCCGGTGGAGTTGGGCCGATGACAATTGCTAAATTAATGGAAAATGCTTTAAAAGCGGCAAAAATTCAATTTGAATCTTAAAAATATACAATTTGTATTTTAAGTTTAGATTATATTTGTCCCCTCAACTTCCCCTGCTTTAAAAAACTGGCTTTCCAATAATAATACCGGATGTATTTAAGCCGCCCTCGAATTCGTCCCCAAAAACC
>CADBXQ010000079.1 GCA_902798675.1 Oscillospiraceae bacterium | reverse complement strand
AGCCCTTTTTTAACGCTGTTTTTTAAAACCAGATCTTTTGGCGAAGTTTGGGGGTCGGTTGAAATCAGCTGAACCTGAATATCATCGCTTATGTTTAATTTCCCAAACTCATGGCTTGATTTAACAGTTAGCATAGCAACAGCTTTTTCGCGCATATCGCCGTAATATATCGTTTGTCCTTTTCTGACCAGGGGCCTTTTTTTATATAAAAAGAAATTGCTTTTTTTCATTTCTCGTCTCACTCCTTTGATAAATATATTTTTACTTTAAAAAGTCAGAAATAATTCACTTAAAAAGTCAGAAATAATTCACTCAAAAATTATATTTTGACAATTTTGCCTCTGCCATCTGGCCAACATCCCGCAGCGTTAGCTTCATCAGTGTCTATATGCATCGCGAGCGAAAAATTGGGAGAAACCCTAAAAACAACATCCCCAAAAACCAGCCTCCGCTTGCAGTTTTTTGCCAAAACCCAAACGATCTCGCCGTCTTTTATCCCCAAATTTTTAGCATCTTCAGCTGTTGCGTGTATATGTCGCTTAGCAACAATCAGGCCATTTTCAATTTCAAGCTCACCTTCAGGGCCAACCAGTCTGCAGCCCGCGCTTAATTTTAAATCGCCGGATTCTCTCAAAGGAGCCTGAGCGCCCAATTTTCGCGCATCCGTTGCAGAAACTTCAACCTGAACATACTCCCTTTGGGGGCCGATGATTGAAACATTTTCAATTTTTGATTTTGGGCCAATAATGTCAACTTTTTCCTCACAAACATATTGACCAGGCTGTGAAAGCTGTTTTTTAGGGGTAAGAGTATAATTTTTTCCAAACAAAACATCAACAGCTTCTTTGTTTAAATGAGCGTGACGCGCCGAAACTTCAATAACAAAAGACTCTTCCATTTTTTCTCACACAACCCCCTTTTTTAATATAAAACACTAAATCCACGTCTATTATAATACTTTTTTTAGGCAATTGCAATAAAAATTGAAAAAATTTTTAGAAATTAATTCAAAAACAAAGTAATACAAAATGTATATATTAATCACTGTATGCTAAAAAATAAAAACACACCAAATTAAAACCAAAATGTGTGTGTTTTTATTGAAACTGTTATTATATTTAACACTGTTTACCGGTGTCTACACAAAAAAATACGCAGCAATTTAATTGCCATATTTAGTTGTGCTAATTTTTATTCCTGGGCTCATGGTGCTGGAAGTGACGCAAGATTTGATATACTGTCCCTTTGCAGCCGCCGGCTTAGCACGAGCTATTGCAGTCATCAAAGCATCAAAATTTTCCACCAACTTTTGCGCGCCGAAAGAAACCTTTCCGATTGAACAGTGAATAATGTTTGTTTTGTCAAGACGATATTCTATTTTGCCAGCTTTTGCGTCCGAAACCGCTCGAGCAACGTCAGGATTGACAGTTCCAGCTTTGGGGTTTGGCATCAGCCCCTTTGGCCCCAAAATCTTGCCCAAACGACCAACAACAGCCATCATGTCTGGCGACGCAATAACAACATCAAAATCTAAAAAGTTCTCTTTTTGAATTTTTTCAGCCAATTCCGCCCCTCCAACATAGTCAGCGCCCGCAGCTTTTGCAGCTTCAAATTGACTCTCTTTGGCAAAAACCAAAACTTTGATCTTTCTTCCGGTTCCATGTGGCAAAATGACAGCCCCTCTAACCTGCTGATCGGCGTGGCGCGAATCAACTCCAAGCCTGACGTGGAGCTCAACTGTTTCGTCAAATTTTGCTTTGGCCAAACCAGCAACAAGCTCAAACGCTTCATTTGGCCCATATATTTTATTGCTGTCAATTTTTTTTAAACTTTCAACATATTTTTTACCATGTTTCATAAAACAAAACCTCCCATTAAGTGGTTAATAAAATGATCGGAACAAATACGCCTGACATAAAAAAATTAATATTACTAAATTTATTTTTTAAATCAGGCTTTTCGTTCCTCCCACCCCTCAAACAAACGCATCAATCAACAACCTCAACGCCCATAGAGCGCGCAGTTCCAGCAATCATGCTCATTGCTGCTTCAACGCTTGCAGCATTTAAATCTGGAGCCTTTTGCTCAGCGATCTTTTGCAACTGTTCTTTAGTTATTTTCGCAACTTTATTTTTATTTGGTTCACCCGACGCTTTATCGATTCCAACCGCTTTTTTTATTAAAACCGCAGCCGGAGGCGTCTTGGTGATGAATGTGAATGAACGATCAGCGTAAACAGTTATCACAACCGGGATAATCATTCCAATATCGTTTTTCGTTCTTTCATTAAATTCCTTTGTGAACGCCATTATATTGACACTATGCTGACCAAGCGCAGGACCAACCGGCGGCGCAGGAGTTGCTTTCCCCGCAGGAATCTGCAATTTAATCAAACCAACAACTTTTTGAGCCATATTATAGTAGCACCTCCAAAATTTCTTTAAAACCTCTCTTTAAATTTTGACAATTTTTATGATATGTTCGAGACGATAAAACAAAGCTATTTATCAAACACAACCTGATCCAGCCCGACTTCAACCGGAGTGTTTCGCCCAAGAATTGAAACAACAACAGTTGCAACGCCACGATCAGTGTCTATGGTTGAAACATTTCCGCCAAAACCTTGAAGCGAGCCAGAAATAATTTTAACAACATCTCCAACTTGATATTCAGTTTCAACGCGATGCTCTTCAACGCCAAGCGAATCCACCTCTTTTTGAGTTAAAGGGACAGGTTTAGAAGACGGGCCAACAAAGCCAGTCACGCCTCGAATATTTCTCACAACATACCAAGAATCATCGGTTAAAACCATTTTGACAACAACATAACTCGGAAATAATTTTCGCTCAACTTTGCGCTTTTTTCCATCTTTAATTTCTTCAACAATTTCAGTTGGAACTTTGACTTCCTTGATCAAATCATGAAGCTGTCGGCTTTCAACCGCTTTTTCTATATTCTGAGCAACTTTATTTTCATAGCCAGAATAAGTGTGGATAACATACCACTTTGCTATATCAGACATATTCTTTCACACCCAATTTATCATAAAGAACCAAGCAGCAACTTCAAAAGGCTATGGAATATAAAATCAGACGCAACAACAAACAAGCCAACAATGATAACCGTGATCATAACAACTAATGTTGCGCTAAAGACCTTTTTTTTGCTCGCCCAAACAACCTTCTTAAGCTCATTTCTCAGTTCTTTAAAATAGTTAAAAATACGACGGAAAACGTTCATTTTTTTGCTTTTAACACCTACAGCAGCAGCCTTTTTTGTGCTGTCAACTTGCTTTTCCTTTCTAGCCATAATATCCCTCGCTTTTAATCACTTAGTTTCTTTGTGAAGTGTGTGTTTCCGACAAAATCTACAGTATTTGTTCATCTCAAGCCTGTCTGGGTTATTTTTTTTGTTTTTCATTGTGTCATAGTTACGTTGCTTACATTCTGTGCAGGCTAACGTTATTTTTACTCTCATTAATCGGCACCTCCTAAACATTTTCAAGCGCTAATTTCCATTCTCATTAGAGTTTTTAGAATGAAATTCAAATTGCCTCCCTCTAGATTGATGGGCAAAATTTATATGCACGCAATGTACAAAAAAATAAAACCCGCTAAAAGAGGTATATTAATAATACCACATATAATAAATAATGTCAAGAAAATATAAAATAAAATCTCAAGACCACACAAATTGGATGATTTAATTGGCGCGTCAACGGGTTTTTCTAATAAACCAAGCTTTTAAATTTTACTTTTCTGAATATATTTGTTGGGTTATATTTGTCCCCTCAATCGCTCCTGCTTAAAATATCCGACTATCTGCTAAAATTCCCAATAAATTATAATATCCTCGAATTCGTCTCCAAAAACAATGCAAAAACCACTTAAACCGCCGCCAGCTCACAACGGGCTTGATTATTAAACCTTCCTCAAGCTCAAGTCCCTTTCAAAGCGTCCGTGAGAAGTGGTAAGCTGGCATCCTCGAGGGCGGCCCCAAAAAACGACCTCAAGCGGGAAAGAAAACTCTCTTCCCCGCTTGAAATCAAAAATCACTAAAAATCATTATTAAATTTCATTACACTTTATCGCTATATAACTTGTTAATCACTTCTTTCAAAGCATCCGCTCTTTTTTTGCATGTCTCAAGATTAGTTGCATACCAACCACCTAACTGAGACCAAATATTTTCAGCAAGTTTGTATGCCATATAGGCAGTTTTTAATTTGGATTCCAAATTAAGGCCTTTTTCCAAAGCTGTTTTAGCCGCATTGCAAGCTTTTTTGGCGTCGTCAGAGACTGATAATGCGCCGCTATAGTTTTTAAAGGCACCGTTGATGGCATCTTGGACAGCATTAATTACAACTTGCTCGGCAGCTTCTCTAGCAGCTTCATTGTTGGGACATTGATCATCGAAAGTGCTTTCGAA
>CADBXQ010000078.1 GCA_902798675.1 Oscillospiraceae bacterium | reverse complement strand
TTCGGATTTTGTTGAAATGTATGTTGGGCTTGGAGCGTCAAGAGTTCGGGATTTGTTTGAGCAGGCCAAGAAAAGCGCTCCCGCAATAATCTTCATTGACGAGATAGATGCTGTTGGCCGAAACCGCGGAAGCAATGTCGTTGGAGGCCACGATGAGCGCGAGCAAACCTTGAATCAGCTGCTTGTTGAGATGGACGGATTTGGAGAAAACGAGGGAATAATAATCATTGCTGCAACAAACAGGAAAGACATTTTAGACCCTGCTTTGCTTCGTTCGGGACGTTTTGACAGGCAGGTTGTTGTTGGATATCCCGACGTTAAAGGAAGGGAGGAAATCCTACAGATTCATTCCAAAAATAAACCGCTTGGATTTGACGTTGATTTGTCGGTTGTTGCTAGGTCAACAGCTGGTTTCACAGGAGCAGATTTAGAGAGCTTGATGAACGAATCTGCCTTGCTGGCCGCGAAAAAGGGTCACAAAGCCATAACATTTGCGGATATTCAAAAGTCAACAATCAAAGTTATTGCGGGGCCTGAGAAAAAGTCTAGAATAATTCAAGAAGATGAAAAAAAATTAACAGCATATCACGAAGCGGGGCATGCTGTTGCAACATATTTTTGCAAAACCCAGGATAGTGTTCATCAAATCACCATAATACCTCACGGAATAGCCGGGGGATATACTTTATCTTTGCCGGATCGAGACCAAAACTATACCTCAAAGACAAAAATGGAGGAATCGCTGGTTGTTTCGCTGGGAGGGCGCGTGGCTGAGGCGGTTGTTTTGAAGGAAATTTCAACAGGGGCTTCAAGCGACATTGAGCATGCAACCAAGACTGCGAGAAAAATGGTAACAAAATATGGTTTTACCCAATCCATGGGACCCGTGGTGTATGAAGATGATGACGAAATTTCGGGCCGTGGGTTTGTCAGCAAAAATTATTCTGAAACAACTGCAACTGAAATTGACAAAGAAATCAGGAAAATTATCGATGCTGCTTATGATAAATGTAACGAAATTATAACAAAAAATATACATTATGTGCATATGGTTGCGCAGTATCTCATGAAGGCCGAAACCATTAATGCGGATGAATTTGAGAAGATCATGACTGATGAAATAACCATGGAATATGTTGAAAACATGGACACGGACGCCGATTCTGATAAAAGGGCCGATGGCGAAGAAACCTATCCTAAAAAAAATGACAAAAGCGAATAATTTTAATCAAAAATTCCTGCCTCGTTTGCAAGAGACAGGTTTTTTGATTTTATTTTGCTCGACTGAGCCTTGCTATGCTGCTTCTTTCGTTTTCATCAAGCTTTAGGGCGATAAAGCGAATCGTGTCTTGATAATTTGGAATGAGCATGTGTTCCAGAGCGTTTACTTTGCGTCTGGTCTGCTCGATTTCGTCTGCAAGTATTGAAATTGTTTTTTCTTGTTCGGCTAATTTAACCAAATCTGAAAGGACATTTTGATATAAATTTATGGCTTCATCCAAATATATGCTATTTTGCGACAGGGCGTATGAAATATTTTCAGACGGATTGAATTTTCTTTTCAGAGAGAAAGACGGAGTGCTAACGCCCATTATGTTTGAGGTTGAAACTTTAACTGTTAGCTCTTGGCTTGGGATTAAAAGGGCGCTGCCAACGATCTGTTTGGAAGTTTGAGCCCGAGCCATCTCGAAATGCAAATTAGCATTTAATATATCCTTTTCAACTTTAATTCGAAATTGAGCGGTTTTTTTCGCTGTTTCCAAAAATTTTCGCATCAACCCGTCTCGCTTATCCTTTAGAAGTTTATGACCCCTCCTGGCCGTCAGCAGACGATCTTTTAGTTTGTTTAGCTCCATTCTTGTCGGATTAACGTCCAAAACAGCCATATCACTCACTTCCTTTATAGTATTTATCTATGAATTTATAGTCGATTCGCTTTAATTCGCTTTTCGGAAGGATTGACAACAGCTCCCAGCCAATTTGCATTGTTTGCTCGATGGTTCGGTCAGTGTAAAAACCTTGAGAAACATATTTTTTTTCAAACTCATCAGCAAATTTAACATATATGCGATCTATTTCAGACACAGCATCTTCGCCCAAAATCGTCATGAGTTCCTTAGCGTCTTTTCCAATTGCATACGCTGAAAACAGCTGGTTCATGACGTCAGCATGGTCTGCCCTGGTTTTGTTTTCGCCAATTCCTTTGTCTTTGAGGCGTGATAGCGAAGGGAGGACGTCGATTGGCGGGACAATATCTTTTCTATATAGCTCCCTGCTTAAAATTATCTGACCTTCTGTTATATATCCGGTTAAATCGGGGATTGGATGGGTTTTGTCGTCTTCAGGCATGGTTAAAATCGGAATCATCGTCACGCTGCCTTCTTTGCCCTTGAGCCTGCCTGCTCTTTCATATAAAGAAGCAAGATCTGTATACATATAGCCTGGATATCCTCGACGGCTTGGAATTTCTCGTTTTGCTGCAGAAACTTCACGCAAAGCGTCAGCGTAGTTTGTGATATCGGTGAGTATAACTAAAACATGCATCCCCAGGTCAAAAGCCAAATATTCAGCCGCTGTCAAAGCCATTCTTGGCGTTGCTATTCGTTCTATTGCGGGGTCGTTTGCCAAATTTATGAAAAGAACCGTTCTCTCCAAAGAACCATTATTTTTAAAGTCCTCAATGAAAAAGTTTGATTCTTCAAAGGTTATCCCGATCGCCGCAAAAACAACAGCAAAATTTTCCGACTTTCCCAAAACTTTTGCTTGGCGCGCGATTTGAGCTGCAAGATTTGCGTGAGGAAGGCCGCTCGCTGAGAAAATAGGCAGCTTTTGCCCTCGAACCAAAGTGTTTAGGCCGTCAATTGCGGAAACGCCTGTTTGAACAAATTCTTCGGGATAGTTTCTAGATGCTGGATTCATTGCTATTCCGTCAGCCGGCATTTTCTTGTCTGGCAATATTTCCGGGCCGCCATCTATTGGCCTGCCCATTCCGTCAAAAACTCGGCCCAGAAGGTCTTTTGAAACCCCAAGCTCCATTGAGTGGCCCAAAAATCGAACTCTGCTGTTTTCGAGGTTAATCCCTGCTCCGGATTCAAACAGCTGAACCAAGGCGTTTGAGCCGTCAATTTCCAAAACCTTGCAAAGCCTTTTTTCGCCATTTTCTAAAATTATCTCACCAAGCTCGTTATATGAGGCGTTTTCAACTTCACGAATCAGCATTAATGGCCCAGCAACTTCGTCAATAGTGCGGTATTCTTTTGCCATTATTCATCGCCTCCTTTTGCTAATTTGCCGATTTCTATCTCAATTTGCGTTGATATTTCTTTATACTTTTTGTCAATTTCATCGTCGCTAAAATATTTAAAGCGCCCAATTTGCTCTTTAACTGGAATAGATGCTATTTCGCGTATGGTCGCGCCCCCAGATATAACTTCAGTTGCCATGTCAAAATACTGCAAAATCAAGCTCATCATCAAAAACTGCTTTTTCAGGGAGGTGTATGTGTCAACTTTGTGGAAAGCGTTTTGGTGCAAAAAATCTTCTCGTATGCACTTTGCCGCTTCCATTTTCATGCGATCCGTGCTGCTTATAGCATTAATTCCAACCAGCTTAACAATTTCTTCAAGTTTTGCTTCTTCCTGCAAAAGCTCGAGAATCTTTGCACGCGAGGCGCTCCAACTTTTTGAAATGTTTTCATCAAACCAATCCCTGATTTTATCCCAATACAGCGAGTATGATTTGAGCCAGTTTATCGCCGGAAAATGCCGCTTATATGCAAGCTGCGAATCAAGATTCCAAAAAACTTTAACAATTCGAAGCGTTGCCTGCGAAACAGGCTCTGAAATATCTCCTCCTGGCGGCGAAACAGCTCCAATAACAGAAAGCGCAGTCTCTTTGCCGTTTAATGTCACAACCCTGCCAGCGCGTTCATAAAATTCAGCAAGCCTGCTGCCTAAATATGCCGGATATCCCTCTTCTCCTGGCATTTCCTGAAGCCTTCCAGACATTTCCCTCAAAGCCTCAGCCCATCTTGACGTTGAATCTGCCATGAGCGCGACAGAATAGCCCATGTCTCGAAAATATTCAGCAATTGTTATTCCAGTATAGACCGACGCTTCACGCGCTGCAACCGGCATATCCGAAGTGTTTGCAATCAAAACAGTCCGCTCCATCAAAGTTTTCCCTGTTTTGGGGTCTTGAATTTCGGGGAATTCATTCAAAACATCCGTCATTTCATTTCCGCGCTCACCGCATCCAATATACACGATTATATCGGCATCTGCCCACTTTGCGAGTTGATGCTGAACGATGGTTTTCCCGCTGCCAAATGGCCCCGGAACAGCCGCAACTCCGCCTTTTGCTATTGGAAAAAGCGAGTCAATAACTCTCTGCCCTGTGACAAGCGGAGTGTTTGGGGGGAGTTTTTCCTTAACTGGGCGCTGCTTTCGAACAGGAGAGCGCTGATTCAAAGTTAAACTATATTCCGAGCCGTTTTCTAGCTGAATTTTCCCTATTTCATCATCAATT
>CADBXQ010000077.1 GCA_902798675.1 Oscillospiraceae bacterium | reverse complement strand
GAATATATTTTCATATTCTTTATATATGTAAATTCATCCAAATCCATTCCATGTAAGCTTTTTACAATTGTTTCTGGATGAAATACTCTATGAGCATTAAAACATAATTTGTCATGCGCGCCTATTGGTACACTTAAATATAGTTTTCCACCTTTTTTTAATACTCTCACATATTCCATCAAAGCCTTTTTTGCATTCCCTCTCAACAAAATCCAACCTTTTAGGATCCACAGGCAAACTCAGCAGTTTTTTTCTGACCCTGTCGGATATTTTCGTCTCCTCGGGAATTATTCCGCGTTTAATGTCAAAAATGACTTTCTCATAGTTATTTTCAAAATATGTCAAAAATTGCAAAACATCATACATATATATGCTTTCAATTAAAACCACATTCTCATCAAGAAGCGAACTCCAAAGTTTAGCATAAAACACATCCTGCGTTCCTTTGTCAAACATTAGCTCCCTGCCGCCAACATATTCCTCGAAATTTAAATATCCGCTTTCGTAATGATATCTGTAGTATATTTCAGTGTATAACATACACTTTTCGTGGGGTTTGTCTAAATCATCGCAGAAAAGCCCAACAAACAACCTGCTTCCCTTGCCATTTTCTTTCCTATATTTTTTAATAAAATCATTTTTTTTCTTTTCACAAGCATCCGCGCAAACACTGAGCGATTTCCTAGTTACAGGGATAATTTTAGGCTTGTTGGTCGTCCCTGAGGTGTTAACAAAAATCTCAACAGGATACGCAGTTAAAACATTTTCCTCTCCATTATACATTCTGTTTACATACTTTTCAAATCCGTAATAGTCGGATAAATCAACGTTTTCCCTGAAATCATCAACACTGTTAATTTTTGAAAAATTGTGCAAAATTCCATACTCTGTTTTGGCGTTATCAGATATGATCCTCTTCAAAACCTCAAAATTAACTTCACTAATTTTCTTTGTTTCAACATTTTTTCTGAACATGTAAAATTCCTCACTTTTGCTAATTTTTTTATCATAAATCTGAAAATACATCAACATAGATATACATCAATATAAATTCAGATATTATATACCTAACACGCTGCATACAAACACTAAAAAAAGCCATAAAGCAGCTGAATTCAATCTCAGCAAAAATAAGCAAGGAACAAGACGCCTCAGAAAAACGGTCAAATCAACAAAACATCCGTCATTTACATATAGTAAAAAATCACTCAACATTTAATATATCAATAAACCCTGTGACCTCAAAGACATCCCTGATGTCATTGTTTGAATTTTTAACCAGCATCTTTCCCTGCTTATTCATGACCTTCTGAGCTGAAAGCAAAACGCGCAGCCCCGCAGAAGAGATATAGATAAGCTCTTTTAAATCGATAATAAGCTCAGTCACTCCGTTTAGCGAAGATTTAAACTCCGATTCCAGCGAAGGGGCTGTTGTTGTGTCTAACCTGCCTTTTAGGCTGACGGTTAGCTTGCCGTTGTCAGCATTTTTTTCAATCGTCAATTTCTCCATAAATCATGCACACTCCTTTTAAAAGCAACATTTAATTTTAAACTGAATATAACCCAAAAAAACCAAAACACGCCGCAACCTCATTAGGATTGCAAAAAAATCACTCAACACTTACTTTTTTATTATACCCACAAAAACCAAAATTAAAATCAAGCACAGAAATGCACAAGTAAACAAAATGAAGCTTCAATAAAACAAGATAATCGTGAGCTATCTACTAAAGCTATACATGTATTTTACCAGATAATCAAATTTTTGTCAATATTTTCAAAAAAATAGATATTAGTGTGTAATATCGCCAAAATGCTGATTTTATGGCAAAAATTAACACAATTTGACCGTCAAACTAAAAATTTGTATGATTTAACAAAAGCATAAATGGCTTTAATGTTAAATATAATAATTAATATATATTTCTTTATATTTATCAAGTTTTTTCTATTTTTTAGAAAAATTAACACTCGAATTAATGATTTTAAATTTAGGTTTAGTAATATATTAAAATTTTATTGAATAGAATTGGGTTAAACAACAAAAAGGAGGTTGCTAATGATATATCAACCCGAAGGAATAATTTATAATAGTCCTGAAAATATTGACGCTTTTGAAAATTTTGATTCTTTAAAATTAGCACAAAAAAACGAAACCATCCTCGAAGCAATCGCTATTTGCTGCGATGAACATCATAATCTGATTGTTTCTTTGCCAAACAAAATGAAGGGAATCATTCCGCGCGAAGAAGGCGCCATTGGGATCAAAGAAGGAACAACCAAAGACATCGCGATGATTGCAAGGGTTAGCAAGCCCGTGTCCTTCGTCATCAAAGGAGGAATCGGGGAAAACTTTTTAGTTTTGTCAAGAAGAAGAGCGCAAGAAATATG
The DNA here is from genome assembly GCA_902798675.1 of Oscillospiraceae bacterium. Classification (GTDB taxonomy): domain Bacteria; phylum Bacillota; class Clostridia; order Oscillospirales; family Ruminococcaceae; genus RUG12519. The sequence goes on along the minus strand of CADBXQ010000077.1, from coordinate 2,142 downwards.
CTATGAAAATTATATATCTAAACTCGCCCCCGGAGACGTCATCCCCGCCATCGTCACCCATTTTGAAAACTATGGCAGCTTCGTTGACATAGGCTGCGGGACTGCGTCTTTAATTCCGATTGATTCTATTTCTGTTTCTAGAATTTCCCACCCGCGTGATAGATTTATCAATGGACAAAAAATTTTTGTTGTTGTTAAATCAATAAATGATGATGGTAAAATATGCCTGTCACACAAAGAACTCTTGGGAACTTGGCTGGAAAACGCAGAAAAATTCAAGGCGGGCGAAACCGTTTGCGGAATAGCAAGGTCAATAACAAGCTATGGAATTTTTGTTGAACTCAAGCCAAACCTCGCCGGACTTGCCGAAAACAAAGAAGACGTTGAGCCCGGCGACACAGTCTCAGTCTTCATAAAAAGCCTGATCCCTGAAAAAATGAAGGTTAAACTCGCAATTGTTGATTCGTTTTTCAATCCATGCAAACCCGATCCAATAGAATATTTCATAACAAAAGGACATATATCCAACTGGAGATACTCCCCGGAATTTTGCAACAAGGTCATTGAAAGCAATTTTGATTAAATTTCGAGAAACACACCCGAGAAAAAATTTGTGCAATTTGACGAAAATAAAAATTTAAACGCCAATTTCGTTTTTTATTGATCTTATTTCTTCCGGATTCAGCTCCCGCCAACTTCCTGACTTTAGCATTCCCAATTTTATCGGCCCAATGGCAGTTCTCCTGAGCCTTGCAACTTCAAGCCCGATTTGATCAAACATTTTTCTGATCTGTCTCTTTCTTCCCTCTTTGATTTTCATCTCAACGACAACCCTATTTTCTTCTTTGGAAATAACGCGGACAACTGCTGGCATAGTTTTTTTCCCTTCAATATATATCCCCTGCGCCAAAATCGCCAGCTTCTCTTCATCAACGCTTGGACGCACTGTCACACGATATGTTTTTGTTATATGGCCGCTGGGATGCATAATTTTATTTGCAAAATATCCGTCATTCGTCAACAAAATCAAGCCTTCAGAGTTTAGATCCAGCCGCCCAACAGGATATACCCTGGCTCCAACGTCCTCGACTAAATCAGCAACACACCGCCTGTTGCGCTCATCAGACATTGTTGTTATATATCCTCTGGGCTTGTTTAAAATAATATACTTATATTCAAATTTTCCATTTTTTTTAAAATTAATCGCCTCGCCATCGATTGTTATATGGTCAGAAAAGTCAGCCTTATCCCCCAGTTTCACCAGCCTTCCATTGCATTTAACTCGATTTTGAGATATAATCTCTTCCGCTTTTCTTCTGGAACAAAAACCGCTACTGGCAATTATTTTCTGTATTCTTATTTTTTGCATAAAAAACACCCAAAAACCACACACAACTAAAAATTTATGACTTAGTTCTAAAATAAGCGACATACTCACATATAAAACAATAAAGATTCAAATTATTTCACAAAACATAAACGAAATATCTAAAACAAGGTCATTATATCACCAATTCAAGCGCAATTCAAGAAAAAATTTGCATTTTTATAAAAAACTTCTTGCATTTTTTAATGATCTGTGTTATAATAACTCAAGCAGTTGTTTTTGGGGGATTGGCGTATGAAACTGTTATTACACACCTGCTGCGCTCCGTGTTCCATAAAGTGCATTGAGGCGCTGAGGGCTGAAAATATTCAGCCGACTTTGTTTTGGTATAACCCAAACATACACCCATACACAGAATATCGAAGCCGCAGGGATGCTTTGAAAGAATATGCGCAGTCTGTCAGAGTTCCCCTTTTTCTTAATGACGAATATGGGCTCAGGCCTTTTGTTTTGGCGGTTTTTCCTGATTTGGGCTCAAGATGTGAATATTGCTATAGAAGTCGCTTGATGGCGGCGGCTGAATTTGCCAAGGATAATGGCTATGACGCTTTTTCAACAACCTTGCTGATCAGCCCATATCAAAACCACGATATGATAAAACAAATTGCTCAAAAAGCAGCTGATGACAAAAAGATCGCCTTTATATATAGAGATTTTCGCAAGCATTTTAGAAGCGGCCAGAAAGCGGCAAGAAGCCTTGGGATCTATATGCAAAAATACTGTGGATGTGTTTTTAGCGAAGAGGAGCGCTATCT
>CADBXQ010000076.1:958-6932 GCA_902798675.1 Oscillospiraceae bacterium | reverse complement strand
GGGATATGGAGTGCTGGAACGGTAACAATGAACGGCAACGCCACAATACGTGATTGTACTGCTGGATCTGGAGGCGGGATAGATGTTTGCGGTGGAACGGTAACAATGAACGACAACGCCACAATAAGTGGTTGTACTGCTTCTTCTGGATCTGGAGGCGGGATATGGAGTGATAAAGTGGTAACAATGAACGGCGGTAAAATTATTGGTTGTAGTGCTTCAGCAAGCGGAGACGCGATCCGTAATGATGGCGGCACTTTAAATCTTCCTCCAAAAGAGTTTGGATTTTTAACAATAACCTTGACAACGAATTGCTACACGAAAGGTGACGCATATAAAGGCACTCAGCAATGTACTGGTGGCCACAACGACGATCCCGCGACAACGTGGGGCTATGAGGGAATTAGTAGTACCAACACCCCCAGTGAAAATCCAAATAGAAAAATTGTCTTTGTTGATTCCCAAAGCGGAAAAACTGTTGGATTTGCGTTTGGAAATGTGCCTGCAACCCCCGCCTCTCCCGCAGAAGATGAGAAGATCTCCGTCCCCAACAGCGTCCTTGCTAGACCTGGATATGAATTTGTTGAAATGAGTTATGATGGAAAAACAGCGCCGATTGAGCTCCCCGATGGCAAGTTTGCATTAGATGGGGATGAGTATGACAGTGCGGCAAAGGCAAATGGCGTGATAACTGTCAAGGTCAAGTATAATAAACTATACACAGTGCAATATATTTGTGATGATAAGGTTGTTGGAATCAAGTCGGGCTGTTCGGCGGGAACTGGCTTGAGCAAGATTATAAACACTGATTTTCCCGAGGTTAGCCTGGACAAGGGCACTTCGGACACTGAAAAAACGCTTGCAGATGTGGTCAAGCCAGGTGCGGGCTGTGTATTTTCGAACTTTACGTATGGTAATGGTCAAACGTATACTGCAGGGACAACAACAGGGACAACAACAGGGACAACAACTTGGGATGATTTGACGAAAAGCGCGGTTGATGGCGTGATAACGGTCATTTTGAACTATACTGGTGGTAATGCTGCAACTGGCACTGCAAGTGACACCGTGAAATATGTCGCCGATAGTCACATGATTGTGGACAAAAAAAGCAAGCTAACAAACTACAGCGGCGTGAATCTGCCCGTCAGCGGGTTGCGAAAAGTCCCCAAGCCGAAGGAACACATCTTCGATTTTGGCTACAACACAATCCACTACAACGACCCCAACGTCCCGTTTATAAAAACCCTGCCCGGGCAGCGTATTACAATTTGTAATCTCACGATGGATGGAAGCGGTTGCAAATGAAGTGGCGTTGAGCCGCGTTTAAATCCAAGAAGCACTAGCACTGGGTTTGCTGGTGCTTTCTTTTTGCGCCCTCAAGGACGCCAGCCTACCACTTCTCACGGACGCTTTCTTTTGGGGACGATATCGAGGATATTACAATATGTTGAGTTTTTGAGCAAAGAGTCGGATGCTTTAAGCAGGGAGGGGGAGGGGACAAATATAACCCAATAAATTATACAATTAGTCATATATATTGCGGTCCAAGGTTCATTGAAAAAACATAATTTTATTACAGGTGTTGCAATTTTGACAAAATTGTGCTAGAATGTTCTTTATAAGTGAGAGTTTGAGAGGATGTTGAAATGACCATGAAAAGAAATCAAAATTTGTATTTGATAAAAAAGATTGTTCCATATTTTAAAAAGCATAAAAAAATTTTCATACTAGACTTGTTTTTTGCATTGATGACAACTATTTGCGAATTAGTGTATCCTGTTTTGCTCAAATGTATAGTTGATGCTGTTGCGCTTTCCCCCGAGCTTTTAACGCTTGAATCGATAATTTTTTTCGCAGCAGTTTTTCTTTTAGTTGCAATTGTTGAGATAATCGGCGTCAAATTCATGACAACAGTTGGTCATATTATGGGGGCTAGAATTGAGACGCAGATGCGAAAGGACTTGTTTTGCCATCTTCAAAATCTTCATGTTTCATACCACGACAACAACAAAATTGGCCAGTTAATGTCTCGGCTGACAAACGACCTTTTCGACATCACCGAATTCACTCACCATTTTCCGGAAGAAATTTTAATAATCAGTGTGAAAATTTTGATTTCATTCATTGTTTTATCACAGTTTAATATATATCTAACACTAATTATATATGCAGCTCTTCCACTAACTGTAATATTTGCAGCTAAATATAACAGAAAGATGAAAGCCGCTTTGCAGCAAAACAGGGTTCAGGTTGGCGAGTTAAACTCTCAAATCGAGGACAGTTTGCTTGGAGTCAGGGTTGTTAAATCCTTTGGCGCAGAAAAAATTGAAAGAGAAAAATTTAACCTGAATAATTCTAAAACATTCAAAACAAAGGAAATTTTTTATAATGTTTTAGGAAAATTTCGCTCGGTTGAAATGATATTTGTGAATTTTATGCATATTCTTGTTATTATTGCTGGAGCCATATTTTTAATAAACGGCCAAATATCCCCGGGGACTTTGATGGCGTGTGTTTCATATGTTTCAGTGCTAATATATGCTGTTTTGAAAATTTTAGAATTCACTGAACAATTTCAAAAAGGCATAACTGGAATAGGGCGGTTTGCCGAAGTTATGGAAACTAACACAGAGTTGAAAGATTGTGAAAATCCTGTGGTTTTGAAGGATATTTTCGGCAGAATTGAATTTAAAGATGTTTGGTTTAAATATTCCGATTCAGACAAAAATATATTAAAGGGAATTGATATTTTAATAAATGCTGGTGAAAATGTTGCTCTGGTTGGGCCTTCAGGAGCAGGAAAAACAACAATATGCAGTTTGATTGAAAGATTTTATGATGTGTCTGATGGAAAAATTCTAATAGATGATATAAATATAAAGCAAATAAAACTGAGCCAACTTCACAAAATGGTTGGATCTGTTCATCAAAACGTTCATCTGTTCACGGGTTCTATTTATGACAACATTAAGTATGGCGACTCACAAGCAAGCATGGACATGGTCATCCAGGCAGCAAAAAAAGCCGGGATTCACGATTTTATAGACTCGCTTCCCGACAAATATGAAACATATGTTGGCCAAAGAGGCATTAAGCTGTCTGGGGGCCAAAAGCAAAGAATCAGCATAGCCAGGGTTTTTCTTAAGAATCCGCCCATTTTGATCTTGGACGAAGCGACCTCCTCCCTTGACAGCGAGAGCGAAAAAGTGATTCAAAGGTCGCTTGAAAGGCTTTCAGAGGGCAGGACAACCATAACCATAGCCCACAGATTGACGTCGATCAAAAATGCGGATAGGATATATGTTGTTCACGGTGGAAAAATTGCTGAATCAGGGACGCATGCCCATCTTATAACCAACAGTAATATTTATAAAAAACTATATAAAAGCTATATAAATTAAGCATGAGGCTGTTTTTTCGAATCAATATATAAATTCATTCCTCAGAGTATATATTTTCAAGGCTTTTCAAATATTCATATTTTGACTTGGCTTCTTCTTCGGATTTTTTAAACAGATATTCTGCTTTTTTAGGGTCGATTTTTAAAAGTGAGCGATACCTAACTTCTCCGTTTAGAAAGTCGCGGTAGGCCAAGGAAGGGGCTTTGCTGTCTATTGAGAGCTTCTTTTTGGCCTGGGGATTAAACCGAAAAAGATGCCAGTATCCTGATTCCACGGCGTTTTTTTCTTCTGTTTGAGCATGGCTCATGCCGGCTTTAATTCCGTGATTTATGCATGGCGCGTAGCAAATAATGAGCGATGGGCCGGAATATGCTTCCGCTTCCAGAACAGCTTTAATACATTGAGTATAATTAGCCCCCATGGCAACCTGCGCAACATAAACATACCCATAGCTGATGGCGATTGCGGCCAAATCCTTCTTTTTAACGCTTTTCCCGCCAGCCGAAAATTTTGCAACCGCCCCTGTCGGAGTTGATTTGGAAGACTGGCCGCCAGTGTTGGAATAGACTTCAGTGTCAAAGACCATAACGTTTACGTCTTCGCCCGAAGCCAGAACGTGATCCAGGCCTCCATACCCTATGTCATATGCCCAGCCGTCCCCACCAAAGATCCAGACTGACTTTTTGTTGAGATATTCTTTATATGATAATATATCTTCGCCTGTGTTCTCTTTTTTTAGAATATCAATTAAATTATTGGTTGATTTCAAATTATTTTCGCTGTCATCTTTGGTTTCGAGATATTCATCTATGACTTTTTTCAACCGCCCTTGAGAGTTTTGTGATAAATTTTCTAATTTTTCAACTAATCTCTCACGTAATGTGTTTTGAGCAAAGTTCATTCCAAATCCAAATTCAGCGTTATCTTCAAAAAGTGAATTTGCCCAAGCAGGCCCTTTGCCGTCGCTATTTGTGGTGTATGGCGTTGAGGGAGCGGATCCTCCCCAAATTGAAGAACAACCCGTTGCGTTTGCAATATACATCCTGTCTCCAAAAAGCTGCGTGACAAGCTTTGCGTATGGCGTTTCTCCGCATCCCGCGCATGCTCCTGAAAATTCCAAAAGAGGCTTTTTAAACTGGCTTCCTTTAACGGTTGATTGCTTAAATTTTTCTAATATTTCTGGCTTTTCTGATAAATTTTTCGCGTATTCAAATCCTTTTTGTTTTTCAACTTGAGAGCTAAAAGGCTTCATAACCAAGGCTTTTTCTCCCTTTTTGCCAGGGCAGACATTTGCACATGATCCACACCCTGTGCAATCCATGACTGAAATTGTTATGGCAAACTTTCGATCCTGAATTCCAATCATTTGCGTCATTTCCTGTTCTTTCGGGGCCAAATTCGCTTCTTCGTTACTAAAAACAGCCGGACGAACAACAGCATGCGGACACACATATGAACAAAAATTACACTGAATGCAGTTTTCTTTGTTCCAGCATGGGACGTCGACGGCGATTCCACGTTTTTCGTAGGCGGTTGTTCCAAGCGGCAAAAATCCGTCAGCATATTTTGAAAAAGCAGAAACAGGCAGCTGGTCTCCTTGTTGCGAATTCATAGGCTTCAAAATATTATTCACAAAATCAACTAATTGTGGATTTTTTCCAGTGGCTTGACTTTCAACTTTTTCACTAGATGCAGTTTTCCAAGATTCTGGGACATGAACTTTAAAAACCGAATCCGCGCCGAGGTCGATTGCGTCGTGGTTCATTTTGACGATTTTTTCACCCTTGGAAGAATATGAATTGGTTGCTGCGTCTTTCATGAGCTGTTTGGCTTTTTCGATTGGCATAATTTCTGAAAGTTTGAAGAATGCGGATTGCAAAATTGTGTTTATGCGGCCGCCCAGACCGACTTTTTTTCCAATTTTAACGCCGTCTATAGTATAAAATTTAATATTGTTGTTAGCTATATATGACTTAACATCGCCGGGTATGTTATCCTCAAGCTCTTTTTCATCCCACGAGCAGTTTAGCAAAAAAGTCCCTCCCGGCCGAAGATCCTGGACTATATCGAACTTTGATATATAGGAAGGATTGTGGCATGCGACAAAATCGGCTCTGGAAATGAGATATGTTGATTTTATAGGCTTTGTGCCGAAGCGAAGGTGTGAAACAGTCAAGCCGCCTGATTTTTTAGAATCATATGCAAAATACGCTTGAGCATACATATCGGTGTTATCGCCGATAATTTTGACAGAGTTTTTGTTTGCCCCAACGGTTCCATCCGAGCCAAGTCCCCAAAATTTACAGGATGTTATTTCTTTTGTTTTTATTTCAAAATCACGATCTGTATGCAGGGATAAAAATGTGACGTCGTCATTGATTCCGATTGTGAATCGCTTTTTTTCGCGATTTTCAAAGACAGCTTTGATTTGGGCGGGAGTTGTGTCTTTAGATGCGAGGCCATATCTGCCGCCAAAAATTGGGATATTTTCAAATTTTGTTCCTGTGAGCGCAGCAACAACGTCGAGATATAAAGGCTCTCCAACCGAACCTGGCTCTTTAGAGCGGTCT
>CADBXQ010000076.1:0-921 GCA_902798675.1 Oscillospiraceae bacterium | reverse complement strand
AAACGCTGATTTGTTCGACGCTGTTTGGTATTACAGATAGTAAATGTTTTGAGCTGAAAGGGCGATATAGGTGAACCCGAATCAACCCAACCTTTTTGCCGCTTTCCATCAATTTTTCGACAGTTTCCTCGATTGTTTCGCAAACCGATCCCATAGCGACAATAACACGGGTTGCGTCGTCTGCTCCGAAATAGTTAAATGGTTTATAACTGGTTCCGATCCGAGCATTGATATTATTCATATATTTTTCAACAATGTCCGGAAGAGCGTTGTAATATGGATTTGAAGCCTCAAAATTTTGAAAATATATGTCACTGTTTTGAGCAGATCCATGCAGGACGGGGTGGTTTGGATTTAAAGCATTTTTTCGAAATTCATCAACAAAATTCATGTTAAGCATATCTTTTAGTTCGTCATATTCCCAAATTTGAATTTTTTGGATTTCGTGTGACGTCCTAAATCCGTCGAAAAAGTTTAAAAAGGGGATTTTTCCTTCCAAAGCTGCTAAATGCGCAACAGGAGTCAGGTCCATAACCTCTTGAACAGAGCCAGCAGCAAGCATTGCATACCCTGTTTGACGGCAAGCGTATATGTCGGAATGGTCGCCAAAAATAGACAAAGCGTGGGTTGAAACGCATCTTGCAGAAACATTTATTACTCCGGGTAATTTTTCTCCAGCCATCTTATACATGTTTGGAATCATCAGCAAAAGCCCTTGAGACGCGGTGAATGTTGTTGTTAAAGCGCCAGCAAGAAGTGAACCATGAACGGCTCCGGCAGCCCCAGCTTCAGATTGCATTTCGGTTATTTTAACGGGATATCCAAATATGTTTTTTCGTCCTGAAATAGACCAAACGTCCGAAATTTCCGCCATAGCAGATGATGGGGTTATTGGATATATCGCAGCAACATCGGTGTATG
>CADBXQ010000075.1:4618-9110 GCA_902798675.1 Oscillospiraceae bacterium | reverse complement strand
AAAATATTCTAGATTGTGTGGAATATTTGAAAAATGGCGATGTTGTTGGAATTCCAACTGAAACTGTTTATGGGCTTGCTGCTGACGCTTTTAATGCTGATGCTGTCGAAAAAATCTTTAAAATTAAGGGCAGGCCTTCGGATAATCCTTTGATTTGCCACATCAGTGATTTAAAAATGCTGGATTATTTGACTTGCGACCAAAATTCTTTGTTGTTTCGAAATATTACTCAAAAATTTTGGCCGGGTCCGCTGACAGTGATCTTGCCGAAAAAAGCTGATGTTTTGAACTTGGTCAGCGCAAATCTTGAAACCGTTGCAATAAGATTTCCCTCAAGCGCAGTCGCAAGAAAATTAATATGTTCTTTTGGTAGGCCGCTTGTTGCTCCGTCCGCTAATTTGTCTGGCCGGCCAAGCCCAACAACAGCTTTGCATGTCTATAATGATTTAAAAGGCAGGGTCGGGGTAATACTTGATGGCGGGGAGTGTGAAATAGGCCTTGAATCGACTGTTATTCGGCTTGAGGGCGATTTGGTTGAGGTCTTGCGGCCGGGTGCTGTCAGCGTGGATATGCTTAAAGATGTTGCCGCAAATGTTTCGCTTAGCGACTCGGTTTTGAAGCCTTTTGATTTGGACTGTGCTGCTGTTTCTCCAGGGATGAAATATGCGCATTATTCCCCGAAAGCTGAAATTGTTTTGATCGACAGCTCATTTAGCAGTTTTTGCAAATATGTTTTGGACAGGACGGGGCGGGATGTTTGGTGTGTTGTTTTTGATGGTGAACAGGGATTTTTTCAAAAAAATGTTTTAACTTTTGGCTCAAGTCCTGCTAGCCAGGCCAGGAATGTCTTTTCGATTCTTCGCAAGCTTGATGAGGTTGGGGCGCGGAAGGCTTTTTTCAGAGCTCCCAGCAAATCGGGAATTGGCTTGGCTGTATATAATAGACTTCTTCGAGCTTCAGGCTTTAATCTGGTTGTTTTGTGAAATTAGGAGAATTTTTATGATTGTTGGGGTGACAGGGCCGACTGGCTCGGGAAAATCAGAGGCGAGTCAACATTTATATACAAAAGGATTTGAAGTGGTGGATGCAGACAAAATTGTTTGCGATATTTATACTAATTGTTGTGAATGTGTTGACAGGGTTGGCGCTTGTTTTGATGGGGTTGTTGAAAATAATGCCATCAATAAAAGAAAATTGTCCAAAATTGTTTTTTCAGACAAAAATATGTTAGCAAGGCTTGAAAATATAGTGAATCCATATATATTGCGAAGAATTAGAGCCTGTGTTGCTGAGAAAAATGGTTGTAATTTTGTTTTGGACGCGCCAACGCTTTTTGAAAGCGGAGCCTATAAAATTTGTGACTATAGCGTTGCGATTTTGAGCAAAAAGGAAAAAAGACTCGCGCGAATTTTGAAAAGAGACGGAATTGGCCTTGATGACGCGATTTGTCGAATTAATGCGCAGCCTAAAGATGAGTTTTATATATATCACGCTGATCAAATAATTTTTAATAATTCTGAATTTAATGAATTTGTATACAATATAGATAGTTTTATATCGAAATTGTTTTAAGCTGTTTAGCGGCCTTTTGGGGGAGATTAGAATCGAAATTTTTAGAAAAATAGGGGTTTTTAGGATTGTTTTTTTTAAGATTTTTTTGGGCCTGGCGTTAATAATATTTGTTTTATTTTTATTTTATCCACACTTTGCTAAAAATTGTCTGTTTCCAAAGAAATATCATGACTCGGTTAGCAAATATTCTAGTGAATATAATGTTGATGAAAATTATGTTTATTCCATAATATATAGTGAATCGCGATTTGATGAGAATGCTAAAAGTGAGGCTGGAGCCAGGGGATTGATGCAGATAACGAAAGACACATTTAACTGGGCAAAAAGCAGGCTGGAGCCAAATTCAACGACGACATATGAAGATATTTTTGATCCCGCTGTTAATATAAAATACGGAACATATATATTGTCGACTCTGTTTAAAGAATTTGAGGATGGTCGAGTTGTTGCGGCTGCATATCATGCCGGTCGAGGAAAAGTCAGCAAATGGCTTTCTCAAGGGGAGAGGTCTTTAGACGAATTTTTTAGCGAAAACAAAAACAAAGTTCCAGCAACATATGAATATGTCAATAAAGTCATTGAAACCCAGCAAATATATAAAAAATTATATAGCGAAGTTTAATTTTAGAAAGGGAGATTTTTATGTCTGCTAGTGAATTAAAAAATAAACTGTTTTATTCCAAAAAAAACGCAAATTTAAAACTATTTGAAAAATTATCAAATGAAGTCGAAGATTATTGCAACTCATATAAATTATTTTTGGATTGTTCAAAAACAGAACGGGAAGCCTGCGCAAATTGTGTTGATATGGCGGAAAAATGTGGATTTGTTGCTTTTTCTAAAGATGCCAAATATAGGGCGGGGGACAGGATTTACGCTGTGAATCGGGGGAAAAATGTCATTCTGGCCCTGGCTGTTATTGGCAAAAAGCCGCTTGAGTGTGGAGTGAAATTTGCTGCAGCGCATGTTGATTCGCCAAGACTTGATTTGAAGCAAAATCCGCTTTATGAGGACAGTGACTTTGCATTTTTTAAAACCCACTACTATGGAGGGATAAAAAAATATCAATGGACCGCTATTCCGCTGGCGTTGCATGGCGTTGTTTTTAAGGCAAGTGGCCAAAGGGTTGACGTTAAAATTGGCGAGGATGAGGCGGATCCGGTTTTTTGCGTTAATGATCTATTGCCACATCTTGCAGCCAGCCAAATGAAGAGGCCAGCTAAGGACATAGTTGGCGGAGAGGATTTAAACATATTGATTGGTTCGAGGCCTTTTAAATCCGAAGAAAAGAGCGAAATGGTTAAATTAAACATACTCAAAATTTTAAATGAAAAATATGGGATTGTTGAGCGCGATTTTGTTTCAGCCGAACTCGAGGCCGTTCCTGCTTTTAAGGCCAGGGATGTTGGGTTTGACAGGAGTTTTGTTGGAGCATATGGGCAGGACGACAGAGTGTGTGGATATAACTCATTAAAGGCCATTTTGGATTGTGAAAATCCTGAATATACGGTCGTTACCATGCTTGCTGATAAAGAAGAGATTGGCAGCGAAGGAAATACTGGAATGAAGTCATATTTTTTGGAATATTTCATTGAGGATTTGGCGCGCATTTTTGGAACCGACAGAGCGACTGTTTTCTCGAATTCTGAGTGTTTGTCGGCGGACGTTGGGGCTGCTTTTGATCCAAGCTACGCGGATGCATATGAACGAAAAAATTCGGCTATGAGCGGATATGGAACAATAGTTACAAAATATACTGGCGCGCGCGGAAAATCTGGGACTTCGGATGCTTCTGCTGAATTTGTTGATAAATTAACCAGACTTTTGGATTTAAAAAACATTGTTTGGCAAACGGCTGAGCTTGGAAAGGTTGACGCCGGCGGAGGAGGAACGGTTGCGATGTTTCTTGCCAAGCTTAACATGGAGGTTATTGATTTGGGAGTTCCGATTTTGTCGATGCATTCGCCATTTGAAGTTGCTTCTAAAGTTGATATTTTTGAGAATTATCGAGCAATCAGAGCCTTTTTTGAGCAAAAGTAAATTTTTTTTGGGATGTTGGGGTGGGGAAAAATTTAATTTTAAAGTTGAAAATTTATGATTGGGGGAGATTTTTTATGAAATACAAAGCGGCTATTTTTGACTTGGATGGAACTTTAATAGACTCAACGTGGGTTTGGGGAGTTGTTGACGAGGAGTTTCACAAGATGATTGGCATCAAAAAAATGGCTGAATATTCTCAAAATATGATGCATATGCCGCCAACTGAACTTGCAATTTATGCTAAAAAGTTATATAATTTGACCGAAACTGCCGATGAAATAAAGATGATATGGTATAAAATTGCCAAAGATTTGTATTTAAACAAGGTTAAATTAAAGCCGGGAGTTAAAAAATTGCTTGAGGCTATGGGTTCTAACGGCATTCAAATATCTCTTGCCACTTCGTGTTATCCTGAAATGACTGAATTAATTTTGAAAAAGCATGAAATTTATGACAAATTTGATCATTTTTTGTATGCTGATATGCTTGGAGTGAATAAAGGCTCGGCTGATATATATATGATTGCCGCCAAGAATATGGGAATAAAGCCGAAATACTGTGCTGTTTTTGAAGATATCCTAAAACCATTAAAATTTGTTAAAGAGTGCGGCATGGGGTATTTTGGCGTTGATGATCGACAAACCCGTGAAACAAAACAATGTTTGAGGGAAAAAGCTGATTTTTACATAGACAATTTTGATAATTTTGTGGATGGTGGGGAATTTGCGAGGTTTTTTGAATTGAAAGAGGCAAGCGTTTGAAAAAGTTTTTATTTATAAGCGATTTTGATGGAACTATGACTGCTCAAGATTTTTTTCAACAGATTATGTATAGATATGAACATGATAAAATATTTTCGAATGATTGGAAATCTGGCTTT
>CADBXQ010000075.1:0-4566 GCA_902798675.1 Oscillospiraceae bacterium | reverse complement strand
TGATAAAATATTTTCGAATGATTGGAAATCTGGCTTTGATTTATTACAGGATATTTTTGGTGACATGAATTTGACCCAGGCTCAGCTTGATTTGGAAATTGAGCGCATACCTTTAGACCCGTATTTTTTGTCAACGGTTGATTTTATCAAAAATTTTGGAGGGGATTTTTTGCTGCTAAGCGCTGGATGCAAATATTATATCCAGCGTAAGCTTGCTTTGATTGGAGCAAAAAACATATATATAATCGCTAATGACGGCTTTTACGGAGATGGGGGCTTGAGGATGGTTAGAGATGAAAATAGTTTGTTTTATTCAGAAAAATTCGGAATTGATAAGGTGAGTGTTGTTAAATATTTTCGAAACAAGTATGATATAATCGCATATGCGGGGGATTCTAGCGTGGATTTTGATGCGTGCAGGATGTGTGATTTTAGATTCGCTAAAAATAAGTTGGCTGATATATTGAATTTATTTAATATAAACCACTATAAATTTAAAAATTTTTGTGATATAAAATCCATCTTAAATTCCAAATCAAAACACTTTATGTGAAATTTCAACATGCTCAAACAGTGCAAATGTTTAAGTTTTATGTATATATTTCACAAAAAACGGATTTTCAAAGTCGGTTTTTTGTGGATATTAACAAATTAAAAAAATAAGCTTGACAAATCAAAATTGTTGATGTATAATAAAAACCGTCGTTGGGAGATTCGGGAGCTTAGCTCAGCTGGGAGAGCATCTGCCTTACAAGCAGAGGGTCACAGGTTCGAGCCCTGTAGTTCCCACCATTTAAGGCCCTGTAGTTCAGTTGGTTAGAACGCCTGCCTGTCACGCAGGAGGTCGACAGTTCAAGTCTGTTCAGGGTCGCCATTTGCCTCTGTAGCTCAGTCGGTAGAGCAGAGGACTGAAAATCCTCGTGTCGATGGTTCGATTCCGTCCGGAGGCACCAGTGTCGTCTTATATATATCATGTGGGGTGGTTTTAAGGCTGAGAGTTTTTTAAATTTGAATGTCCGTTTTTTTGCGGGTTTAGCTCATCCGGTAGAGCGCCACCTTGCCAAGGTGGAGGTGGCGAGTTCGAGTCTCGTAACCCGCTCCAATTTATCTTCAGATTTTGATTTTCATATTTTTGAAATATATCACGGGTGTGAGGTTTAGAAAAAAAGAACTTGGGAATTTTGTTCAATATGGGAAGCGGCTCAAGATTATTTGCTCCTAAAATAACAAACTGTAAAATAAGCCGATTGGGAGAGTGCGTTAAATTTTGTATGCCTTTCCTCACCGTTGTTGGTGTTTATATTTAAATATTTAAAAATGTTTGTATCACTTTGGATTTTTTTGCATACATATTAATTAACGTTAATGTGTATGCGGGGTGTTTTCCTTGGAGAATAGGATTGATGACAGGTGTCTGGAATTGGGGGAGCATATTGCTAAAAATTCTGCGACGATCAGGGCAACAGCTAAAAGATTTGGAGTTTCTAAAAGCACTGTGCATAAAGACGTCAGCGTCAGGCTTAAGAAATTGAATCCTTTTTTATATAGGCAGGTTCAAAAAGTTTTGGAGGTTAATAAAAAGGAGCGCCACATCAGAGGTGGGATCGCAACTAGAAAGAAATACAAGGGAATTTGAGTCCAAGTGTTTAGGATATTTTCGAATGTGGTGATTTATTTTGGATTGAAATCAGCAACTGCGCCTCTGAATTTGTAATTTCTCTATTGATATATATATATGTCATTTTCTAAAATAACAGTTTTGTCTTCAAAATTTTCTCCTTTGCTTAAACGTTTTCTTATGTAACCCAGATCACTGGAACTGGATATTCTAATTAAGGCGTTTGATTGTGAGCTTTGGGTGTTTTGGCCGCTTTTTGGGGGATTTGCGTGGGCAGTGAATGTCATGGTCATTGACATCACCGCTGCAAGTAGCGCTGAAATTATTTTTAAATTAGTGTAAATTTTTTGTAAATAAAAATCAGCGCAAAAGCCCAGGTTTGATATGCGCTGATTTGAATTTTTATTACATATTTGCTGTATATCTTGGATCGGTTGTGTCTCGTTCATCTGTATCATTTTTATAATAATTATCAGTTTCTCTGACAGTGTTCTTGCCATTTATCTTGCAGTTTGTTATTGTTGGAACATGGATTGGGCCAAGAGAGTTTTCGCGGCTTAATATGTTATCATATGCAGCTATTTTGCCAGATTCAACGCAGCCAGTGACAGTTCCCTTAAATTCGCAGCCATCTATGACTCCTTGGGGCTGATTTTTAATGGGTTCATAGTCGCAGTATCCTATGTCACCCCACATATTTAATGAAGTGAATTCAGCGGCAAGGGGCCCTTTGATCTCGGCGTCTGACTTGCAAGATCTGATTATGCCATAGTTGCAGCTGGTTATTCCTCCGGGACTTCCTGCCCAAACAGACCCTTTAAAGGTTGAATTTTCGATCAATCCGTTGTTTGTTGAAACTATTCCGCCTGCGCATCCTATGAATTTTCCTTCATACACACTCGAAAGGTTGGCTTCAACATTGCAGTTTTTAACAAGACCTGAGTTAAAAGATGCAATTCCTCCTGTTTCTTCCAGCATAAAGCCGGCTTCTTTTGGCTCTTCGCAGCAATTAGTTAATTTTCCTGAGAACGAGCAGGATTCAATAACCCCGTGATTGTCAGAGCATATTCCTGTGCAGGACATGTCATTTGTTGAAAGTTCTCCTTTAACGCTGCAGTTTTTAATGATTCCGCATCCGTGATTGAATGCGCAAACTCCTATAACACTTGTCGGGGTGCATCTAGCGATTATGTCCATATTTAGGTTGTCAATTGTTCCGAAGTTGAAAAGCGCAACAATCCCGCCATCCAGGTCGCCTTCAAATTTTCCGGTTATGTTTAAATTTTTAACAACGCCTCCCCTGCCTATGCTTCCGAATATGTTGCCGTTTGTTGAGTTGAAGTGAAGAGTTTTTCCGTTTCCGTCAAAAATTCCTTTAAATCCATTGTCATCATTATCTGCTGCGTAATCTGGGCATTTAAATATTGGTTTGAATTCGACCGGTTCGCCGTCTTTTTTCCCGTTCTTTGTGATATATATGTCATTTTCTAAAACAATAGTTTTCCCTTCAAAATTTTCTCCTTGGTTTGAAAGGTCTCGCAGGTTGTTTAAATCTTCTAAGCTGGAAATTTTAATCAAAGAGTTTGATTGTGAGCTTTGAGTGTTTTGGCCTTTTTTTGGCGGATTTGCGTGGGCAGTGAATGTCATGGTCATCGATATCAACGCTGCAAGTAGTGCTGAAATTAATTTTAAACTTTTTTTCATTTTAAAATACCTCTTTTGCTTTTTGTCTATAACCTTATTATACACTATAAGTGCATGATATTTGTTAAATTATTTTTAAATTAGTGTAAATTTTTTATGAATTTTTTTCAATTTAATTTTAAATAATTTGCTTTAAATATTTTTGACATTGACGTAAATATTGTGGTATAATGGACTCTGAGTTCACAGTATTTTTGTGCCTAATATATTTTTGAAAGGAACATGAAATTTTATGAAAAAAAAATATTTCACCTCTGAATCTGTCACTGAAGGTCATCCAGACAAAATTTGCGACCAGGTGTCTGATGCGATTTTGGATGAAATTTTAAAAAAAGACCCAAGCGCCAGGGTTGCGTGCGAAACAGTATGCACAACCGGCATGGTTATGTTGATTGGAGAAATAACCACAAATTGTTATGTTGATATGAGCAAAATCACACGAAGTGTTATTGAAGATATTGGCTATAATTCGTCGGAATATGGCTTTGATTCGAAAAATTGCGCTGTTATTTCCAACATTGACGAGCAATCTCCAGACATAGCCCTTGGAGTTGACAAGTCTTTGGAGACCCGCAACAGCGACAATTTTGAAATCGGGGCTGGAGATCAAGGGATAATGTTTGGATTTGCTTGCGATGAAACGCCGGATTTGATGCCAATGCCAATATTTTACGCCCACAAACTTGCAAAAAGACTGGCCGAGGTTCGGAAGAAAAAAATTTTGCCATATTTGCGGCCGGACGGGAAGGTTCAGGTGACTGTTGAATATGACGACGACCTTCCAGTTGCCATAGACACAATTGTTGTTTCTGCGCAACATGATGAGGGAATTTCGCTTGATAAAATCAGGGCTGATATAATACAAAATGTCATAAAATATGCAATTCCTGCGGAGTTAATCTCAAGGTCAGTTAAAATATTTGTCAACCCGACGGGAAGATTCATAGTTGGAGGGCCTGTTGGAGACAGCGGCCTGACCGGGCGAAAGCTCATGGTTGACACATATGGTGGATATTCGCGACATGGGGGAGGGGCTTTTTCCGGAAAAGATCCAACCAAGGTTGACAGGAGCGGGGCATATGCCGCAAGACACATAGCCAAAAATATCGTTGCTTCCGGCCTTGCTAGACGCTGCGAAGTTCAGGTTGCGTATGCGATAGGAGTTTCAAGCCCGGTTTCAGTCATGGTTGACAGCTTTAAAACGGGAGTTTGCTGTGATGAAGTTTTGGGCAAAGCGGTTAAGT
>CADBXQ010000074.1 GCA_902798675.1 Oscillospiraceae bacterium | reverse complement strand
AGATCATCTCTAATCATAATTTTTCTCCTTGATTCAGTAATATCATTTTGTTTTCATATAAATTCAAATTAATTATCATATTTTCAAATCAAACCATTCAATCAAAGTTTCTGAAACCCCATCCTGGTCGTTTGATGGGCAGATTTTTCCTGCTATTTTTTTTAGGGCTGCGTGTGCATTTTCGACTGCGAAACTAAACCTGCAGGATTTGAGCAGATCAACATCATTTAAATAGTTTCCAAAAGCCATCCTCTCATCAAAGCTCGCGCCATATATTTTTCCAATCACCTCAACAGCTGCCCCTTTGCTTGCGCCTTTAGCTATTAAATCAACCCATTTTGGCCCCGAAAGCAAGACTGAGGCATCCTTCTCAAATCGCTTAAAAAGGGGGTATGTTAGGCTTTCAGCGTGAAACGCGGGACAAAGCAACGAAACTTTGGCTATTTTGTCAAATTCAAAGCTCTGCAAAACATCAGCCAAAAATTTCGCATCATCAAAATAATTTGAGACTTCAAAGTTTGATTTTAGTTTTTCGTTTTCTATGTATGCAGCCTTGACGCCACACAAAACAGGGTATATGTTTGGAGTTTTTCGAGCGAGTTCAACTGCTGCTCTAACAACCTCAAATTCCAACTGGCTAACAGAAATTAATCGACCCTTGTCAAAAATAATTGTTCCATTTTCAGCTAAAAAGCTAACATTTTTTTCCAAATTATTTTCTTTGAAAATATTATATATATTCTTATATTGCCGACCGCTTGCAACTGCAAAATGAATGCCCATATTTTTCAAAGCGAGAATTGTTTTTATGGATTTTTCAGTCAATTGCTTTTTTGAATTAAGCAAAGTTCCGTCCATATCGGTTGCAATCATTTTGATCATTTCTCAAAACCCCCAAGAAAATATTCAGCATCCACACTTAATTATACCACATCACAGTTTAAAAAACAACAGTCCAAGATATGAAATATTTACAAAATTTGTGGATTTGCAATTGATTTGGCGCGATTTATGTCAAGCGTAATCGCAAAAACCGCAAATTACATTTTTTGATTGGGTTATATTTGTCTCTTGGCAAGCCTTTGTTTAAAATATCCAACTCTTTTTATTAAAAGCCCAACAATTCCCAATATCCTTGATCACGTTCCAAAAAACCATGCAAGAGCCATTTAAACCGCCGCCAGCTCACAACTAACTGTAATATTAAACCTTATTCCAGCGCAAACGCCTCTGGAAATTTCCTTAACAAGCGGTAGGCTCGCGTCCTGGGAGGCAGGCACTCCTTTTAACCTTGGCTTGTCATTGGCGCTTTAAAAAAGTTTGAAATTTTCAATCAGACCAAACAGCGCAGTTTATGGTCGGCAGGCGGAAGCTGGCTCCATTTTATCGTTGTTTTTTAGAATGCTTTTGAGGACAGCTTGAAATATGTTGGTTTTTTAAATTGAATTATGGATATTTTCAAGAAGAAGGATTGAGGGGACAAATATAATCCAAACCCGATTCTTTGCTAAAAAAACGCCACACAAAAATTTTTCATTTTTTTTAATAAAATGCTTGACATTTTGAAAAGTTCATGATAAAATTCAGGTAGTGTGTTTGTTTCGGGGCGTAGCTCAGTTTGGTAGAGTGCTTGGTTTGGGACCAAGATGCCGCAGGTTCAAGTCCTGTCGCCCCGACCACAAGATGTTTCTTGGTATGTTTTTGAGTGGATCAATAATAAAAAGCCTGCTGTCAGTAAAGTCAACAAGCTTGGCGGGTGCGCGCTATATAAAACTATCTATATCTTTTTCGCTGTTTTCATCTTCGCTGTTTGTGTGTTTTTCAAGAGGCTGGTTTTTTGTTTTTGGCTGCCAATCGATTTTTTTGTCGGTTTTTATTGTTTTTATATCAACTTCATTAAACAATTTTTCGCTATATTGATTAATTATGTCTTGGATGATGTCTTGAGTGGGTTCGTCTGGTGTGTGTAGACTCCAACACCTTGATAAAGATTTAACAACTTTTTCTTTGATTTCTCCATCATTTTTAACAATGTCTTGAAATTTTTTAATGTGTAGTAATTGCTGAGCAGATTTTGCTCCTAAGCGCCCGGTTTCGCAACTGTTATCTATGCATGTGTATAATAAATTAAACAGGCCGGATAAATTATTCGCAGCGACGTCTATATTCAAATCATATCGAATATTTTTTGGTGTGCTATTTTGAATTTGATTATTTTCGTTCGGATTTGAAATATTATTGGATGGTTGGTTAAAAACATTAGTATTAGACAATATATTGAGATTATTGACCAAATTATTCATTTGAATGTTGTCTATTTTGGATTGATAATCTTCATAATCATAGCTAATTTCGCTAATTCTTTCAGCATCATCGTCTGCTTTTAAAAGATCATTTTCATATATATCCTCATTTTCATAACATACATCAATGTTTTGGTCATAAATATCACTGTCATACATTGTGTTTAATATGCAAGCAAGATTATAAACACAACTCGAAATTTTTTCTAATGAATCATCATTATCCGAACATTTAGATAATAAATTAATCATTTCATCAATATCATTCTCGGTGGAGTCGTCAATATAGTTTGAATCAGCTAGTTTGCCAATCGCTGAAGCAACGACTCGCTTTGCGTCATGACTGTTTGCGCATGTCTTTAATATATTTTGAATTTTTTGCTTTGTTTTAAGCTTTGCTTGGGCGTTAACATTTGTATAATCAAAATATCTTAGTGTAATTAATGTTTCTATGGCTTGCGCGATATATTTTCGAGCTTTGTCATTATCCAAACACTCAGTTAATATATTAACCAACTCTATCTCGCTTTCATCATCAACATCACATTTTTTTTGATCAATGCTCAAAACAAAAACTGGCATATCAGAATTTTTATTTTCTTGTTGGCTTTTTTCAGACAAAACCGATTTTTGCTCGCTCAAACTGCATGTGCACCGAACAAGACTCAAATAGGCCAGATCAGCCACAACTTGCGCAACAAACTTTTTAGCATCGTGGTTTTTTAAACACTTTGTCAAAATTTTTCTCAGCTCAAGCTCCAAATCATCCGAAATTTTTCGATATATTAAATTCAGATCACACGAAAGTTCCTCAATCTTCAAATCCAAAAAGCCATTTCCATATTCAAAATCCACCATATACGGAGTGTTTTTGAATTTGAATTCATATTTTTCAGAATCTTTATAAATTTCAAACTTCAACCTATCAGCAACTTTTTCATCATATGTTTTCGAATTAATATCAATCTGACGGATCCAATTTTTAATCGCCATTGCAACAAATTTTTGAGCTTTTTTGTTATTTACACATCTGTCTAATATATCTTTAATTTTTATACTTATAGGATTAAAATGTTTAAATGCATTTTCATCTGTTTTATAGCCATCGCTGTCAATCGGTTGGCTAAAGCAATTTTTTCCAATCGCCCGCGCAACAGCCTTCGCAATTTTAGGCTCCATTTTGCAAAAGTCGTGCAGTGTACATAATGTTGATATTGTTTGTTCGGCTTTTTTTGACCTTTCCATAATATCATCTGTTTTATATGAATTTTTCAGATCATCTATTAAATTTTTGATTTGTTTTTTCTCCGGAGTTTCATCTTCTTTTTGAAGTTTGGTCTTTTTCCCCAATAACTTTTTTGGCGAACCGGCGCTAACGAGAGTCTGCGTCGTCATTGATATAGCACCAGCCACACACAAAGCAGAAAGGACTTTAACAATAAATTTTTTTTGAATTTTCATAATAAACCGCTCCCATTTTCAAAAATTATATTTATATATAACTTGAACACAAAGCTTTATTTTTTTGCTTTTTGGAGTTTAACCTTCGTTAACTCCTTGTTCATAGGCTTTTTTTAAAGTTGTCGTAAAACTCTCCCAAGTCAGATTGTTTGAGTTTAATGTTTTCAAATGCATATTTTTTCTTATCGGTTTCATTAGCACGAGCAAACTTGCGGCCGCGTTTTTTAAAGTCCTCTCTAAGCCCATCAACATAGCGTTGTTTAACGCTTTTTTTAAACTCAATTATTTCACTATTATCATCATAATAATCCATGAAAAATTCTTGACAACTAACATTATCTAGCTCCAGCTTTGGCTTAAGATAATTAACCGGATTATTAACAGCTTTTTCATAAAATGTGTCTTTTGCTTGCGCTCTAACGCCATTGAAATATCCTTTGCTCTCTAGTTTGATTTCTGAGCTTATCTTTTTCATTCTGACTATCTCTATCAATACAGAAGCTTTTATTTTCATCAAACTTCCTATAGCATACGCCATATGTGTATTTGCAACGTTGTTATTTGTACATCTTTGTATTATATTTTTTAATTCAACAGCATTGTTTTCCGACATATCGTTAAAACAGTCTTTTTGAAAAACAAATTCAATAGCTTCTATGATTTTTTCCTCTTGGCCATAAAAATTTTCCTTTCTTGCAAGTTGTGAGACAATGTTTTCAACGTCATATGACAGCATCAGATCATGTATTAAATCTTCAAGTTGTTTTTTTTCAAAGTTTGATCCTCACTGGCATTTTGACTGCTTTGAGGCTCGTTTGTTGAATTTTTTTTCGAAGTTTTTTGGGATGAGCTCCAGCCACAAGGCTTGTTGATGAAAACATTGCGCTCAAGGAGCAAAGCAGAGCAATAAATTTAACTAAAATCTTTTTTCATTTATATTCCTCCGTATGTAATCTTTCCAATATAGTTTTTCATTGAAATAACCTATAAACTACACATAAATTATATCACGTTCTAGCTTTGAATGTGTTAATTTTTTGTTAATTTTTGGTTAAATTTTATTTAATTTTACATATTAAAATCGATGATATCCTTCGAACACAAAACCCAAATGAATTATTTAATAAAAAATTCAAATAAACCTAAAAAATAAAAGCGCTTGCTGTTTTTTTCAACCAACAATAGCTTTTATTTTTAATTGATTTAATTTATTTAACACATCCAAAAGAGCAAAATTTTCAAAGTTTCACACTTGCATATATAGCCAATTTTGCTCTCCAATTTTTTCTATTAATTCCAGCTGTTGCTGCGCCCAAAACATATCATTTTCTTCGTCTTTGTAATATTCTTTGAGAATATCAAAAGTTGTCAAGTCTTCTTGAGCTTCTTTGATAAGTGCTGCAAGCCAAGCCAGGCCATCTTGAGATATTTTAAGGTCATATTTTATCCATTCTATGGGGTCATTATAAACCGGCGTTTTCGCTTTTGAAGAATTTTTTACCTGCTCCCTAAATCCAAAATCCGGTCGATTAATTGGTCGACATAACCCCTTTCTTCCAAAACATGCTCTGCGTATTTTTTGTCAAGCTTTGAAAAACCTTGTGAGGCAAAAATTGAAACCATGCACACTTTTAATTATAAATTATTTTGTTTTAAAGTCAAGTCAAAAATTTAAGTTTCAATGGCAGTTTGCTTATTTTATCGCCATTATTCAAACAATCTGTATTAAAAATTCATATTTAAGCAATTTGCACAAAAACTGATTCTTGTTGCAAATTATGCATTTTAATTTTAAAATATTAGCATAAATATATATAATTATCACAATTTGAATTATTAATAATTTTTTTAATTTATATCTTGTAATTTTCTGGAAAATATGATACACTGATTTTATGAGGCATGTTTCAAATAATATATAATTTCATTAATGATAAATTTTATCGGGAAGAAGAGTATTATTAAATGAATCTAAAATTAAATGTTTTAAAAAAATTTATTGCAATTGCAAGCGCTGCAGTTATGGTTGCTGGCGTGGCTATGCCTGTTTGCGCGGGCAAAAAAAGGATCCCTGTTCACAAAGCAAAAGATGCTAAATTGGCAAATAAAATGCTTCCAGAAAAAGTTGATGAGTTGTTGCGAGCCAATAAAAACGCTGTGGACAAAATTTCGAAAAAAATTGATGAACTGGGCTTGAAACTGACGGATGCGATTGCTGAATATCACAAAACTAAAAAAGATTTTGAATCTCAAACCAAGAGCAAAGATGAAAACGAAAATGATTCGATATGTTGCTCAGAGAAAGAATTTATGGATTGTTTGAGCTATGAAAAATCAGGAAGCTTTCTAAATGACTTAATTAAAACAGATTCTTTGTGCAATTTGGAATATAAGCCTTCTGAAGAAGCGTTTGCGCTAAAAATTTATGAACAAGATTTAAAGAAATTGGAAGAAAAAATTATTAAACTCAAAG
>CADBXQ010000073.1 GCA_902798675.1 Oscillospiraceae bacterium | reverse complement strand
CCAGGGCGGCGACAACGGCGACTTCGGCAAAGGCCCCAAAGGAGATAAAAACAAAATTGGAGGCGATGGCGGAGATGGAAGATATGGGGGAACAAAAGAAACGATGTCGACATATCCGGGGGATGAAAGAAAATTGGGAACGGCTGGATATTCGGCAGTTTATTTAAAAGATAGCGGAACCGGAGGATATTTAGTAGATCGTATCACTGGCGGAGTTGGAGGCTCTGGCGGAACAGGAGGAACCGGCGGCCATGGCGGACAAGGGGGCTTTGGCGGCCATGGCGGCAACAGGGGCTATTATAAAACCCTGGATCCTGCTTCTACCCGTTCAGGCGGAGCAGGAGCCTCCGGAGGAAACGGCGGAACAGGAGGAACAGGCGGAATAGGCGGTCAAGGCGGTTATGGAGGGCAAGGAGTTGATAAAGCTGTTAAAGAAATCGGCGGGCTCCTGGACATTGATCAAAATGCCAAAGAAACTTCTGGCGGCAATGGGGGAGCTATATATGTCCAATCAGGGAGAATAGACCTTGTTAACGGAATAATCTCAAAATGCTCAGCTAGCGGGCGAGGAAGCGCTCTTTATATAGACAAAAATGTTGAGTTTAATGTTGTTCCAGGAGAAGTTGAGATTAGTGTGGGTGATTTAATGTTGCCGACATATGACACGGTAGATGCCACAAAGTTAAAAAAATATTACGATCATCTGCCCAATCACGTAGGCGATTTAAACGGAACGTATTCTCGCAGTCAGCCTGAAGTAAAAACCTGCAGAATTCATTTTATTGATTGCTATGACAACAACGTCTACTTGAATGATGAGGTCATAGAAAAATTCGGAGAAGAGATAGCTGTTCCCCAAAAATCTGGATATGTTATTAGTAATGTTAGCTATGATCGAGGTGATGGGCTGGAAGTTGATATTAAACTAGACCAAAATGGGAAATTTAAATTAGACGACAATATTGTTGGCGGCGAAGTTTTAAGCACGAATTCGGCCGAAGATTGGAAGATAACTTTGAATGTTTATTATGATAAACTATACACAATTCAATATATCTATGATAATAAAATCATTGGAACAAAAACAGATTTGACAGTTAAAGCGGCTTTTGATAGCATAGTAAATATGGACTTAAGAAAGATTAATTTAGACACAGGTCTATCACTTTATGATTTAACATCAGGCCGAGGCTATAAATTTTCGCGTTTCACATGTTCTAAAGATGCTAGCAATAATGTTGGCGGATTTTATAACACCCCAACAGATTGGAAAGACTTAAAAGACAAAGCAAGCGGCAGCACAATAACCTTGCTTTTAAATTGTGAGCCAAAAGAATACACTATAAAATATTTAAATCAAAATAATGAACCCATAACCGTGACTGACGCAAAAGGTAATCTAACTCAAACCCAAGAAGTTAAATTTGGCGATGACATTAAAGCAGTGACTCCGCCTAAAAAACTGGGATATGCATTTTCACATTGGCAATTAGAGGACAGTTTTTTGAATTTGACTGATTTTAAAGAATCAAAGCTGTCTACACTCCGAAGACATATAAAATTAAATATAGACATGATACAGTAACTAATATATCTTATTCGTACGAGACATCCTATACTTCCGATGACAAAGGTAAATCTTTGAGTGATGAAGCTAAATCGATCTTTTCTAACACACCAGTAGAGGGTTTTGATTTGAAAGAATGGAGATATGGTGCATACTGTGAGCATAAATATGATGTAAAGAATAAACCGACGTGGAAAGATTTGGTTTCAAGCGCTGTATATGACGGAAAGGAAAACGTAATCTTTATCACAGCTTTTTATTCACCCAAAACATAGGTTTAAAATTTCGCTTAAATTTAAAACAAGCTCCAGCTCAAACGGAAAGCTGACGCTTGTTGTTTTTGTGCTTGAGTTATATTTGTTCCAGTAACCCCATTCTTAAAATATCCAACTTTTTGATTAAAAATTCAATAAATTATAATATCATCAATTTCATTTTAAAAAACAATGCAAAAATTGAATGGACGCCGCCATCTCACCATAAACCATGCAATTCAATCTAATTTAAAATACGCCCTTTGTTCAAGTGCCAATGACAAGCTAAGGTCAAAAAAGCGTGACCTCTCTCAAGGATGCTAACCCTACCACTTACCACGGACGCTTTCAACTTGACTTGCCCTTGAGAAAGTTTTAATATCACATGCAGTTGTTTGCAAACAGGCTCGAGGACGCCAGCCTACCACTTTTCACGGATGCTTTCAACTTGACTTGCTCTTGAGTGGGGTTTTAATATTACATGCAGTTGTTGGCGGGCAGGCTCGAGGACGCCAGCCTACCACTTGTCACAGACGCTTTCAAAGGGACTTAGCAGCCGAAAAAGTTTTAATATCCAAGCCCGTTGTGAGATGGCGGCGCTTACCCAACTTTTGCATTGTTTTTTTAAGAGCAATTGAGGATATTTGGAAAGAGACGAGTTTTTTGAACAAAGATTCTCATATTTTCAAAAAAGAATTAAAGGAGACAAATATAACCCAACAAAATAATACTTAATGTAAACTTTGATTTCTGTAACATATAAAAAGCACTAGCCAAACTTGCTAATGCTTTTGAGCTTAAAATTTTAAATCACTTTTTCGCAAAAACAGCAAAATCCGAAACCTTTGTTTGATCATCAATTTCATTAACATTTCCATTTATATCGGTATATTTCCATTTTACACCAGAAAAATCAAACTTTTTCATATCCCTGTCAATGAAATTGAGCATAGATTTGTCTGCAAATTTTTTGTCAACAACTAGCTCGGTTTTAAAATTAAATTCAACTGGAATTTTATAAAACGAAACGTCTTTAGCGTCGGCCTTTAAAGAAACGCCATATTTATATATACCCTGATAGCCCCACACAGCGCTAATATCTGAATTGTGGGAATTATCCAAACCTTGCGGGAGTTTGATTTGCAGCGAACCGCCCGGAGAAGCTAGCTTAAATTCTCCGTTGCCAGCAAAGTAAATTGCATCGCCATATTCCTTGGCCTGGCAATCTGAAATTTCACCGCCCCTTAAATCAAGGCAGGATCCAACATCAACAAAAATAGCTCCTGCGCAAGAAGCCCTGCCAAGCGCGCTGCAGCGATTGATC
This sequence comes from Oscillospiraceae bacterium, assembly GCA_902798675.1. Lineage (GTDB taxonomy): Bacteria > Bacillota > Clostridia > Oscillospirales > Ruminococcaceae > RUG12519. The sequence goes on along the minus strand of CADBXQ010000073.1, from coordinate 3,119 downwards.
AAGCTTCCATTTTCCATGATAACTGTGCTTTTGTGTTCTGCTGATATCGCTCCTCCAACTGCCCAGTCAGCCGCAACACAGCAATTGTCAATTCTTCCGCCGCTTTTAATTTCTAACATGCTTCCATTATCAAGGCAAACCGCGCCGCCTTTTGCCGAATCAGACTGGTATAAACTACATTTAGTAATATATCCTGAGGAATTCAGAACCACTGAACTTTGATTGTCAGCATACACCGCTCCTCCAGCAGGACAACCATATTCAGACTCTATTCGACATCCGCTCACTCCTCCACCATTCATGTTTATTTGACTGTCATTTAAATTGATAACATGATATTTCGCGTTGGATATATACACATCTTTTATTTCTGACAAATTGTTTAAATTTAAAACGCAATTGTCAAAAAGATTTATAAAATCTCTGTTTAAATCGACGCATTCACTATCAACCCTAACTCTGGCGCATGGAATTTTATATTCTCCTTTATAGGCCGCCCCTCCAACAACCGAAACGTTTTCCAGGTTAACAGTACAACCCTTTGCGTTTAAAAAGCCAATGTTTTGGTTTTTATTTTTTATTTTAAAGACATTTTTGCCGCTTGACTTAATATTTATTGTTTTATCTTTAAATTTATTACTTGAAAAGTCAAACAAATAGCCATTTCCCATGCCAGTAATTTTTGAAAAATTAGAGTTATAGTTTATCTCAATGTCTTGGTCTAATATTATGTTAACAACGCTAGCTTGCTTAAGAGGTTCGTCGCGCAACTTTTCATTAAATTTCTCTTTTGCTTTTTTAAAGTCATTGCTCAAATGAACCTCAATTGTTTTTTCGCCCAAGCCAAAAGCATCAAAACTAAAAAGGCTCCAAAGAGAAGTTGCTGCTAAAATCATCAAAAAACAAATTAATCCGCAAATTCCTTTTTTTAAAATGCCCTCAAAATCCAATCCCATATTAGCTTTCATTAAAAAACTTCCTTTCCAAAAATAAACATTTGAATAAACCATACTAAAAAATTATATTGATAAATAGCAGGCTGTCTTTTGGGAAATTAAACCAAGACAGCCTGTTTTAAAATTTAAACAAACGAATATTTTATCATATGATTAGTTTATGGCTTTAACTTTTTTGATTGTTACAGTTATTGGCCCACGTATTGTGGCTAATGTGGTCTCGGAATCAACCTCCTTCTCATTCGTGCCATTATGATAAATCCATTTAACTGATTGGACGCTTTCATTTGCCAGAGTTTTTTGAAGATATGGCATTATTTTAATGTTTCCTCCATTGATTTTTAGATCATTGAGGTCAATATATATAGAATCTATATGTTGGCCACTATCTGCGTCAACAATTTTAATCTCATAGTATTCAGGTCTGCGACTTTCGCTTGCCGAAATGCCTTTTTTATATATTCCCCAATATCCCAAAACTTTGGCATTAGAATTATGAGAATTGTCTTTTAATGATATGCGAATTTCTAGATCTTTTCCCGGTTTTGCAACATTATAGTCACTATCATCTCCATCAAAGTATATCGCATCTCCCTTTTCCTTCGCCGAGCAGCCTAATATTCCCCCTATTTCCAAGTTTAGTTTCGAATTCAAAACACATATCGCGCCGCCATTTTTTCTGGATTTGCAGCCTACAATTTTTCCTCCTTTCAAAGTCACCTCGCTTGAATCAGCCGCATATACTGCGCCTGCAACTGCTCCAGAACAGTCAGTGATGAAGCTATTATCTCCCAAAATCAAGACAGATTTATTGAGGCATATCACATAAGCTGTTCCGGAAGCTTTAACATTTTGAACAGTTGCTCCTTGGCCAAACTCTATTTCTGAGTATTTTGAAGCATTTATAAAGCTTACATTTCTGGCAAATTCATCTCCACCTCCATCAATTATAACATTTTCAAATCTAATGATTCCGCCTCGCATGGCAAGAAGTCCTGAATGTTTTTTCTGGTTTTTTATTCTAAACAAGTCGGTTCCGGATGATTTAATTGTTATTTGCCTATTTGTCTGCAAACTGTTATCCGACAGGCAATATCCCTTTTGCGCATTTGGATATAGACTCTTTCCTTGAGAATCAGTCACGTTTGCAGCGTCTTTATATATGTGTTTTCCAATTTCGTCAATATCATCATTTATATCTATATTACAATCTAAAAATATTGTCTTTGTTCCTTGGGCGTGATATATAGCATGTTGAAGCTCCCAATAGTTTGAAACATGTTCCTCGCCTTTATCATATCTTGCCTTTAGAATTTTAGTCGAAGTGCTGTTTTCATTTTCCAGGAAGCTGAAGATAGTTGCGTTTTTAACAACTTCCATGCAATCACATTCCCAGCCAGTGAGCGCAACGCCATCTTTTGTCAAATCAGTTGGAAGATATTTTGAAACAAAAGGACCACCAGAATTTTTGACAGCATCTTTACGGATATATATTGCTGTTAGAGAAGGGTCGCAATTAGCGCTTGAGCCGCCATTCAAATCAACATTTAGCTCATAGTATAGAAAATCGCTTGCTTTTGCAGATCTATTGCCGAGACTTACTTTAAATATTCCTTGATATCCAACTATTCTTGCATCAGAGTTTCGACTGTTTTTGCCATCGGTTAAAGGAATTGTTATTGTTAAGCCATTGCCGGGCAAAACGACATTATAGTCTTTAGGATCAAGTCCTGCAAAATAAATCGCATCGCCTCTGAATGATGATAGACAGCCGGAAATGATTCCGCCCTTAAGGACCAATGTTGCGTTAGGACCAATATACATTGCTCCGCCGCAGGAATTGTTTTTGTTGATAACAACGCAGTCTACTATAGATCCGATAATCATTTTAACAGAACTTCTATCGGTTGCGCATATTGCTCCTCCATAGTTATTATAATCGCAACTTGAATTTATGTTTTTACATCTAATGATTAATCCGCCATTTATTATAACGCCGCCTTCATCCTGAAGATATATTGCGTGGCAATCTTTACAATTTCTGTAGACATTTTGGATTGTTGCTCCTTGATTTATTTCTAGAAGTGATTTGTTTGAAATATTTATGAAATTAGCCATTCTTCTCGAGCAAAGAGGGGCCGCTTCGCCGTTTTCATCATAAAT
>CADBXQ010000072.1:1773-7918 GCA_902798675.1 Oscillospiraceae bacterium | reverse complement strand
TCTCTTCTTGACATTATCACTGCTTTAAAAGACAACAGCTGGCTGGATTTAGATCAGCTTAAAGAAGATCAAGCTTTTATGATCCTCAAAATTATTTCTGAAGATTTAGATTGGGATTTTGGAGAAATTTTTAATCCAGTTCCAGACGGCCAAATCCAAGATGATAAAAATTTTTTCAAATAATTTATGCTATTTAAATAAAGAGTCTGCTGCTAAATTGCGGCGGATTTTTTATAATAAATATAAAAATAATTACAAAGAGGTTATATATTAATGCGCTATAAAATATTAAAAAAATTTTAGCTGTCATGATTGTTGTTTTGGCTGTAATAACAACGCCAGGAGCAGCCAGCGCTTTGAAAAATAAATTTTTGGGGAGAAAAAAATGTCCTAAAAATGTTGAAAAAGAAACTGAAGATGAAAAAAGCGAATTTGCTAAATTAAATTCCTTTTTAAACCAGGAAAATGTCGATTGCGATTCAAAAATAAAATTTGCTCAAATGGTTGAAAATCTCGCCAAAGAAAAAATGTTTGAAATAAAAAAAGCATTAAATCGTTTTTCAAATTCGAAGGCTCCAAGACAGGCAATTTCCAGGGCAATTCTTCATAAAGCAGTATTCACAAAATCAAATTCAAGATTTAATGTTGCGGATTCGGTTTCAACCTTGGCAACCGATCATGCAAAATCAAATGTTGCAACAGCAATCAGAGCATTGCGAAACACGAAATGGGTTAAAGGAAATGAATATGACGAGAATAAAAAAGTTATTCAGCTGCTGATTGAATGTTTAAAATTTGACGGCGCAAAAAGAGAAGGTTTTCAAACTTTTCAAAGTTTGGCTGAGGATTATTGGATTTTTGAATATGGGCCTGAAGAGATGCTGAAAATAACCGACTCGTTGATCCAAGGTCTGAAATTTAAAAATTTTAAGAGACTTGGCTTCAAAAGGCTTGCTCAAAGATCATTCCAAGGAGCAAATTTTGAATTTGGGTGAGCTTTTATTTAGTGTTTTAGGATATGAAAACGCTCGAGAAGCGGTTGGTTGTGATGCTGCTTCGGGGCTTTTGACTGGTGGACGCTATGACAAATTTAATGAACATGAGTCTCAAATCATCAAAAAAGCATTTGATGAGTGTTATCGCCATATTGCAGCAGACAAAACCTATGATGAAAATGCTGGATAATATGACGACAAAATGAGATAAAAAATAATTTTACATAATATTAAAAAGTTTACAAAAATTTAACATTTTAACCATATCTGCGTGATATAATGACTTCGCGCGCATAGATCAATATGTTATTCGCGTGAGGAAAGTAATAATTTTAAAGAGGTGCTGATTTATGAAGGCAAAAGTGGTTAAAAAAATTTTAGCAGTAATGATTGCTGCTGCAACTCTTGGAGCAATGCCTGGATTGGCTGCAGCTGTTAATGATAAGCTCCCTAAAAAAACTGAAAGCCATGCTGCTAGCAGCGATGGTGATGAAGACGATGATGATGCTAAAGATCAAAAAATGTTAGGGAAAAAAAGAGGACGCCAAAAAGGAAATCATGAAAAAAATGGCGAAGAAAATAAACTAAATGAAGGGGAAGAGAAAGCAAAATTTGAAGAAGACAAGAAAAGTGATTTAAAAACAAACTCAAAAGATAAAAATAAAATTGAGATGAAATTTGAACAAAATGAGAATCTTATTAAGAAAAATAATGAAGAAAACGAGCAAATTTCAAAATTAAATTCTTTACTCGCAAAGTCCCTTCAAACCGATAGCCAAAAAATCGAGTTTGTAGATGATGTTATAAATTTTTACTTTAATAATAATTTAAACAATTTTTTCAAGAAATGTTTCGCAGAACAAATTAGGATTTTAACAGATAAATTAACAATGTGTGCAGAAAATGAAAACGCTAGGCCATATGTTGCATGTGCTATTGGGGCATTTGCGCAAAAGGGTTTACTGAGTCAATATACAAAAGAGCAGATTCAAAATCTAACAGACAGATTAATCCTTTGTGCAGAAAATAAAAATGCTGGGTTAGATGTTGCGTGGGCCATTGGACAGTTTGCGCAAAAGGGTCTACTGAGTCAATATACAAAAGAGCAGATTCAAAATCTAACAGACAAATTAATAATGTGTGCAGAAAATAAAAATGCTGGGTTAGATGTTGGGTGGGCCATTGGACAGTTTGCTCAAAAGGGTTTGCTGAGTCAGTATACAAAGCAGCAGATTCAGAGTTTAACAGCCACATTAGTCCAATGTTTAGAGATCGATGATCTAGAATCCAAAACTCCTTTGACTAATGGTTCAAATTCCCACACTCCAAAAGATATTATTTCATTTGTGGTTTTTAATATGAATCTTCATGGATGTTTTAAAAATTTTTCAAAAGATGAATTTGTAAACGTTAAAGCAAAGTTCACTCAGTGTTTGGGAATTTAACATGATTATGATAGCGACGTTTTATAAGCGATATATTGCAATATAGATTTAGTGTTTTAAAAAGAGTGGCGCAAATTATGAAAGCCGCAGTCAGACCGATGAGATTAAATTTGAGCAAATGAAATAGCACAGGCCAAATAATGCTTGAAAAGATAGGGTTTGCAGATATTGCTAGAAATTTATACAAAATGTAATTTTTTGAATTTTATACTTTCCGGCAACTTGTGAATGTGGAAAATAGATTAATCCTGTTTTTAAAAAACGATGATGCTAAAAAATATGTTTCAAAGGCTATGAAATTGTTCGGTTTAAAGGGCTTTTTCAAGCAATATTGAAAATAACAAATTAATTAGGCACAAAAATCAACCTTGCCTGCATGCGTAAAGGTTGGTTAGTAAAGAAAGATCAAGGTTTCAAAACTTTTCGTGGTTTTAAGGAATATACGATTGTTTTAAAATGTTAAAAATTTCTCAAGTCAATAATTTTGAAAATGAATCCAACTTTTAAAGCAAGGTAGGGAGGCGTTTCGATTGGCTGCAAGTGTCCGCTATTTAAAAAGTTTCAGTATAGAAATGTCATATAAAATCTTGTGCAAATTAAGATGTTAAAAACAAGTCAAAATAAAAATTTTTTATATATTTCACACAGTTGCTGAATATGAATATTGTATATATTGCAATTTTTGTTTGAAAAAAACAAATTTAGACAAGGAGTATTAAAATATGAAATCAAGAATTATTAAAAAAATTTTAGCAATAGTGATTGCTGCTGCAACTCTTGGAGCAACGCCCGGGCTTGCTACGGCTGTCAATAAAAAGAAAGGTAAATGTGGCAAACAAATTCAATGTCAAGCAAAAAGCGATGATTCTAAAGTTGAAGAAGATGAAGCCAAGAGCGATGAAGCCAAGAGCAATGAAGGCGAAAGCAGTGAAGGCGAAAGCAGTGAAGGCGAAAGCAGTGAAGGCGAAAGCAGTGAAGCCAAGAGCGAGGATTCTAAAGTTGAAGAAGATGAAGAAGATGACACTTTAATATTTAATTTTTTATTGAATCAAAATTTGAAAAATAACGCCCAAAAATCACAGTTTGTAAATGTTGTTAAAAATTTAGCAATTAAGAATTTTTTTGACCAATATACTAACCAACAGATTGTGGATGTTGCGAACAAATTAATCCAGTGCGCAAACGCTAACGACAATAATATTCGGAAAAATGTTGCAGAAATTATTGCGCTAATGACAAAACAAGACTTGTTTGATGAATTTGAAACAAATCAAATTAAAGGTTTAACAGACATGCTGGCCCAATGTTTAAATGCCGATGACAAAAACATTCAAAAAAATGTCGCACAAGCTATTGCTCTAATGGCAGAAAGAAAGTTGTTTTGTGAATTTCAAACAAATCAAGTTGAAAATATAATATCAACATTGGATCAATGCGCACACAGTAGAAAAAGAATTACTAAAAAATATGTTGCAAAAGCTATTGCGGACTTTGCTCGTGGAGAGTTGTGTGATGTATTTAGCAAAAAACAAATTGAAAATTTAATATCGGCATTGATTCAATGCGCAGGTAATAGCAATCAACTTACTAAAAGATATGTTGCAGCAGCTGTTGCATGGTTCACTCGCAAGGATAAGCTTAATGAATTTAACCCAACCCAAATTACGACTCTAACAGAAGCATTAACCCGGAGCGCAGATGCTTATGATGATGATGCTAAAAAATATTTTACATGGACTATGGGAGCGTTTGCCAACAAGAAATTGCTCAAAATATTTAACCCAAAACAAATTAAAACTCTAGCATTAAATTTGACCCGGTGTTTAAATACTGTTACTGATGATAGTTTTAAAAAAGAATTTGCATGGGCTGTTGGACAGTTTGCCAACAATGGTTTATTTAATAGGTTTATCCCAGCCCAAATTTTTAATCTAACATTAGATCTGACCTTGTGTTCAACGGTTGTTGAGGCTAAAAAAAATGTTGCATGGGCCATTCAAAAGTTTGCAACAAACAGCTTGTTTAACGGATTTTCCAAAAAACAAATTAGCGCCATAACAGCAACACTTGCCCAGTGTTCAAATGCGAGCGTTGCTTTGGAGGCTAAAAGTGAAGCTTTCAAGGCTCTTGTAACTTTGAAGGATAAAGGATATTTTAAAAATTTTTCAGACAATGAATTTTCAAATGTTAGAATTGCTTTAAGCAACTGTTTGGAAAAGGTATATGCTGAAAGATTCTTTTTAAAAAACTGGGTTATTGTTAAAATTTTTGTTATATATATCGTGGAATAGTTTGAAATGAGGAGTTTGAAGGCGTTAAAATGGCTTTAATCAACTGCTTTTAAATTTAATAGTGTAATAACAAATTAAAGAAAATCGCTGGCAAAAATTTTGAAAAACCATCAATCTTTTTAGCCAGTAATTATTTTTTATTGATTGCGCGGCGGGGTATGTAAAAAATTGTAAAAGTTAACAAAAATTCAACACTTTAATGATAATAGCATGTTATAATTAGTGTATATCACATAAAGGAGTATTTTAATTTATGAAAGTAAAAATGATAAAAAAAATTCTAGCAGTCATGCTTGCTGCTTCAACCGTTATGTCAATGTCGGGGCTGGTTATGGCTGGCCCAAATGATCCGAAAGATGAAAAGCCAAAAAAGATCCTGGGCCAAAAAAAATCACGCGATGATGAAGAAAATGAAAGTGATGATGAAGAAGGTGAAGGAGGAAAAAGATTAAAAATCGGAGAAGGTCAATATATAAAAATAAATCAAAGCAAAAAAGAAAAAGAGAAAAGTGATGATAAAGATAGACAGATCAAAGAAGAGAAGAAAGCCAAAGATAGCGATTTAGATGAAATGCACATTCAAGAAAGCAATCTGATTTCAAGATTCAATGATTTATTTAGTGGAAGTTTTAGAAACGATTCTGAGAAAATGGAATTTGCAAATGTTGTTCGCGATTTATCAAATGGTCATTTTTTCAACAAATATTCCAAATCAAAAATTAAGCAGTTGATGAAAAGGTTGATTCAATGTTTGAAATTAAACAGCGACAACGTCAAATCAGATGTTTCGCAGGCTATGACATCGATTATTGTAAAATGTAACCTGAACAAAGGAAACATTAATGATCTGTTGAAGATATTGGATCTTTGTTCACAGACTGACAATAACAAAGCAAAATTAAATGTTATGAACGCTGTTTCAACTGTGGTTGATGGTGGTTTGCGTTGTGAATTTAACAACCAGCAAATTAATAGTTTGGTGGCTATATTGGCTCGTTGCTCGAATGCTGCCGACGAAGAAACAGCAAAATGTGTTGTTAAAGCGACTGAAACTGTGATTCAAAATGGCGTTGCTGATGAATCCGCCAGCCAGCAAGCAGATGATATGGCGGCAATATGGCTTAAATGCTCAATGTTTCCGGGGGCAAGACAATCTGTTGTTGCATCTGTTGCGCTAATGGCACAAAAGAATTTGATTGGCAAATTCAAAAACCAGCAAATTAATAGTTTAATAGAAATATTGGCTCGTTGTTCAGAAACTGACAACCAAGAGGTCAAAAAACAGATAACACGAATTGTTGCAATTATACCCCGGAACGCATCATTTAGTGTGCAGCAAATTCAAACTCTAGCTAACATTCTTAAACAATGCGTGATGACATCTGAAACCGGTTCTGTTAAAAAATTTGCCGCA
>CADBXQ010000072.1:0-1765 GCA_902798675.1 Oscillospiraceae bacterium | reverse complement strand
GCCGCAATGGCCATTTATAACTTGATTCAAAAAGCATTGGTAGATAAAACGTTCCACCGCGCAGGATTGGGTGACGAATGTGAAAAAGAATTGATTAAGGATTTAACCAGCCAATTGATAGTTTGTTCAGATTCCGCTGAAGCGCAAATATCTGTTGTTCGGTCTATTGGATTTATGGCTGCGCAAAGTTTGCTTGTTGGATATGGCAAAGAACAACTTGTTGAATTATCAAACATGTTGGTTGGACTATCAAATAATTTTTATGTAAAAGCGGATGTTGCATTGGCTATTGGGCGGTTGGCTCATGGAGGATTGGTCAGAGGGGGATTTTTCGCTGAATTTGACAAAGAACAAAGGCTTGAATTGACAAAAGCGTTAATTAATTGTTCAGAAAACTCTAGTGCTAAAGCAAGTGTTGCGTACGCTATTGGTCGATTTATCTCCGGAGGATTGCACCGAGGATATAACGCAGTCGAAATGGGTGAACTGGAGGCCGCATTAATTTCGTGTGTGGGCGAATATGATGCAAAACCATATGTTGCGTCAGTTATTAGCACCTTGGCGCGTGCGGGTTGGTTGCGTGAACGTGACAAAAAACAAATGGTTGACATAGTCAATGTTTTGCGCAGCTGTTTGGAAAATGCCAACGCCAAAAAAGGGGTTGCGCGGGCCATTGGATACTTAACATATGCTGGATGTTTTAAGGACTTTTCAAAAGATGAATTTGAAGATATTTTATCACTTTTTAAAAGTTGCGCCAAAGAAAACTAATATATTTAAAAAATTAACAAAAATTTAAAATAATTTAACAAAAAATTAACCAAAATTTAACATTTTAGCAGCAATAATATGTTACAATTAGTGTAATGCACATGAATTTGTGCTGTGCTGAAAAAGGGAGTTGTTTTAAATTATGAAATCAAAAATGTTTAAAAGAGTTTTGGCATCAATGCTTGCTGCTTCAAGTGTTATGGCAATGTCGGGGGTGGCCATGGCCACAAAAAAGGCCCCAGGAAGCGGAAAAAATCATGGGGCTTCTAAAAACCCTGCTCAATCTGACAAAAAAGTGATGAAATTAAAAAAAATTAAAGCAAGAGGCAAAAGGAAAAACAAAAAAGATAAGCAGTTCAAGAAACAAGAAGTTGCTGATAGTACAGAAAGCACACATAACTGGAAATTAGATATTTACAAAAATAAACGTGGTGAAACTCTTAGTAGCGTGCCAAGTAATTTAATGTTTGGCGCTTGGAGGAAAGATATTTATGATGATGAAAAAAGCATACGTATTTGCGGAACAAAACATTTCTATACCGCTGCTATGGGCGGAGAGGACATGTTATCTCAAGATTGTTGCAATGATAAGTTCGTTTTACAGACCACAAATGAAATCAGGCGTTTAAAACATAGTCACCACGTACGTAGCCTGAAAGATTGTCGAAAAGGGAAAGAACAAGAATTGGTTGATGCGCTGATTAGCTGGGCAAAATCGGATAATATTACAGTTAAAAGAAATATCGCAGTGGCTATTGGAGATTTAGCTGAAGAAGGCTTTTTTGATGACCTCCCCCAGGAGAAAAAGAAAGATGTCCTTGGCGCGCTAGTCAATTGCGTTGATCACGCTCCTTCTACCAGGCCAGACGTTGCGTGGGCGTTTAAGCGTTTGGTCGGATGCGGATTTGTGAATGGAAATGAGAATTCAGAAGAAGGTTTAAAGCTGCAAGAAATTTTAAATGATTGCGAAGACAGTTGCGACGTTGAGCCGCAT
>CADBXQ010000071.1 GCA_902798675.1 Oscillospiraceae bacterium | reverse complement strand
AATTTGATATAATTTTCAGGAGATGTTTCTTAAATCAAACAATCATTTTCAAGCCCCGCCCCAAAAACCACACCATATATATTTTAAACTATTTTTAGGAGAATGTCTATATGAAATTTAACAAAAAAATTATTTTATTTTTTCTTTGCGTTTTGTTAGTTTTGAACCCTTTTGCATTTTCCTTTGCCCTGACGCCATATAATATCGATTTGCCTATTTCTAGCGAAGCTGTTTATTTTGTCAATAGAGACACTAAAACCGTGGTTTATGATAAAAATAAAGATTTAAAAATGCCGGCTGCGTCTTTAGTTAAAATGATGACGATCATTTTGGTCTTGGAGTCAAGGCCCGAACAAAATGTTGAATCGCTTTTAAATGAACAGCTGGTCGCTAAACAATATATTTTTGACAGATTATATAAAAAAAATGCCTCAGTTTCAAATATAAAACTTGAAGAGGTCATTTCGGTTAAAGACGCTTTATATGCAACAATGCTTGCTTCTGCCTCAGATGCGGCTATGATGCTTGCGGATTTCGCTTCCGGGGGAGAAATTGACGCTTTTGTTGAAAAAATGAACCAAAAAGCCCAAGAAATCGGCATGGAAAACACAGTGATTGTCGATCCTGACGGACTTGATGAAAAAAATGAATCCAGCGCACACGACATATATCTGCTGACAGAATATTGCTTGAAAAACCCTGTCTTTGAAGAAATCGCAACTTCTGGGTCATATATGATGGCTCAAACCAACAAACACCCCGAACAAAGAAAAATCCAACACACAAACCGCATGATGAGCAAATATTTGGGAGGGCAATACTTCGACGAAAGGATTCGCGGAATAAAAACTTCAAGTTTTGATGGGAAAAAAAGCCTTGTCAGCCTCGCAAAAGATGATGAATATGAATATATTTTAGTTACTCTTGGAGCTCCTCCGGGGGAGACAAACAACGCCTATAAAGACGCTTCAAACCTATATAAATGGGCTTTTAAACATTTAAAATTCGTGACTGTTGGGGCCCCCGGAACCAAAACAATTCCAAACAACATCAAAGTTAAAATGGGAAAAGACACCGACTCAATCATTCTAACCCCCAAGGAGCCAATTGTTGATCTGCTTCCCAAATATATAAATCCATCAACAATTTTCTGGGACACATCCAAATTGCCAACTGAAATAAACGCTCCAATCGCAAAGGGCCAGGTTATTGGTCAGGTTGATTTGAAACTTTCAGACCAAATCATCAAAACTGTTGATGTGGTGGCAGCTGAGGATGTTGAGCTAAATATTTTAGGATTATTCACAAATATTGTTTGCGATGTGATATTATCCTGGTGGTTTATTTCTCTTGTGATTATATCAACGTTTATCATAGTATATAGAAAAATAGCCAAACGAATTCAAGAAAAAAACAAAGTTAATAACTACAGCAAAATGAAAAATAAAAGCAGATATAGAAAAAAGTAGAATATTTTTTACTGCTTTGATATATATTTGTTTTTGCCGTTGCATTTGGTTTTGCTTTTTGATTTAAGGCAGGTTTTCAAAAAATCAACTTCACTGGTTCCAAGACATTTAAAAATAAATAAAAAAATCAAATATATCGCCATAATAATCAAACCAAGAGATAAAATCGCAAGCCAATTTGGAAAAATTTCAATTATTTTGTTTTTTATGACAGTTAATATAAATGAAGGAATCAGTATCGCAATAACAGGCTTTATGATCCACTGATTTAAACAAAGCGGCAAACATGTGACCTTGAGCAAGCGATATAAATTCAACATAGATGTGAATATATTAGACATAACCATTATTATCAAAAACGCATCCACTCCTCCTTTGGGAACCAAAACCCATATTAAAACCAGTCTTAATGCGCCATCAATAATTCTGTATTTCATCGAAGCAATTTGCTCTCCGATCGCGTTTAATATCCCCACGCAAACCATCTCAAGATACATTAACGGACAAAGTATACACAAGCTTTTTATCATCGGAGCGACGTTTGGATTTTTATAAAAAAGGCTTGATATTTCCCCGGGAAACAATAAAAATATCGCAGTTATATACACCCCCATGAGTATGGTTAGCTGCAAAGCTTTTTGACATGCCCTTTTGATTGTTGATTCTTTGCGGGCAGCGCTTGCTCCAGAAAGCTCAGGAATCAAAACTATTATTACAGCCTGTAAAAATGACGTTGGAAATAAAAGCAACGGCAAAACCATTCCCTTGATTATTCCATATGTGCCGGTGGCTGCGATGTGGTCGCCATGAGTGAAGATTTTCAAGCCTTCTATTATGAGAACATTTTCAGCAAGTCTCAGGGCTGAGCTAAAAGTTGCGCTGGTTTGAACCGGAACTGATATTTTTAATATTTTAGATAATATTTTTCTCATGCCAAAATTTTGCTTCTGTGTCGACTTTTTTTGAACATAATATATGATTCCAATATATATGCAGGAAACAACCTCTCCAACCGTCATTCCAAGCGAAACAATCGCGCAGGCATACTCATCTCCTCGAGATATATAAAAATTAATCAGGCAAAATATAAACAACATCTTGGCAATTTGTTCAATAACCGTTGAATTTGAAGGATGGAAGGATTTCCTTAAAGCATAAAAATATCCCTTAACGCAAGATGCAACCGCCATAAACGGCAGGCTCGGGGCGAGAAAGATTATGGAATATAGGGTCCTTGGGTCTCTCAAGACATTTTGGCTTATTGGAACAGCAAAAACCAGCAAAGCAATCAAAACCAATGTGCTGATAAAGGCGGCCCAGAATATGGATATTTTGAGGATATATCTTGAGTTGCCATACCTGCCTGTTTCAATGTTTTCGGAAATCATACAGGAAACTGCAAGGCTGATTCCGGAGGTTGTGAATGTGATCGCAAGCATATATAGTGAAGTCACGAGTTGATATAGCCCCATTCCCTGCGCATCCAGTTTTTCAGCGATATATATTCGAAAGACAAAGCCCAAAATGCGCGTGATAATGGACGCTCCCAGGATTGTCATGGCGCCTTTTAACAAAACATTTTTCTGCATTTTTCTCAGTTTTAACACCTCGCGTGAGTATATACAGCTAAAATATGCATGTTCAAAACATTTTAGAAGAAAATTTTCAGCCAATTAAAAAATTATGTGAGATTATATTGTCTATTTGGATTATATTTGTTCAATAGGATCTTCTCTTAAAAAATCCAACTCTTTGCTTAAAAACCCAATAGTTTCCAATATCCTCAAGCAAATTCTAAAAAACAACGCAAAAACCAATCCAGGCGCCACCGTCTCACAACAAACCGTAATATTAAACCATAAACACTGCCAAAACGATAATGATTAACGCTTTTTGCAAACCAACAATTTATATTATAAATCTCCTAAAAAATATAGTTTACAAATGAAAAGATACGATGTATAATGAAATTTGTCGTGAGAATTTTTGTTTTATATGGTGGAGGGTGTGATCTTTTATGGATAAACAAAAAATAAAAGAGGCTGTTAGGGTTTTTTTGAAGGCAATTGGAGAAGATCCCCAAAGGGAGGGCTTAAAAGAAACGCCCGATCGAATTGTGAGGATGTGTCAAGAAATTTTTGAGGGAATTGAAAAAAAAGATGCGGACGCCATTTTTAAAACCTTTCGTTCTCCATATTCCGGCATTGTCTTGGAAAAAGACATACCTTTTTACTCTGTGTGTGAACATCATCTGCTTCCGTTTTTCGGCAAAGTTCACGTTGGATATATTCCTGATGGACAAGTTGTTGGATTGAGCAAAATTTCAAGGGTTGTTGATTTGCATTCAAAAAGGTTACAAATTCAAGAAAACATGGGCTATCAAATCGCAAAAACCCTAACAGAAAAGCTTGGTGCCAAGGGCTCGATGGTGATGATCCAAGCCCAGCACACTTGCATGACAATGCGTGGAGTTAAAAAAATCGGCAGCCAAACGGTGACTATTGCTAAAAATGGGATTTTTGAGGGAAATTTTAGCCTTGAGCGCGAATTCTTTGAAATCTTGGGAAGAGATTGATTCGGGAAATGGACAGGGTGAATAAGATACTTAAAAATCACGATTATCGAAAATATTTGAATGAGTTGCAAAAAATTGAGAAAAATCGAAAATTTTGCCGTCACAACCTTTCGCATTTTTTGGATGTTGCAAGGATTGCTTCAATAATAAATTTAAAAACAAACGCTCAAATAGACGACGAACACATATATGCAGCTGCGCTCTTGCATGACATTGGGCGGGCGCAGCCAAATTTTAACGAAACCTCTCACGCGGCCATATCTGCTAAACTTTCTGAAAAAATATTACGCGATTGTTGTTTTTCTGATTTAGAAATAAATTATATACTCGATGCCATTATCAGACATGATGATAAAAATTTAAACAATGTTAAAAATTTATCAGAAATATTGTCTGTCGCAGACAAACTCAGCAGGCCGTGCTATGTGTGTGATGTGAAAGAATCATGCTTTTGGAGCTTGAAACAAAAGAATCTTGAATTAAAGATCTAGGTCAACTTTTTTATATTTATTAAAAGATAGTTTAAATTAAGGGGAAATAAAACAAATGAAAATTGGAGATAAAAATTTTAATGATTTAAGTAAAACCTATGTTTTTGGAATTTTAAACGCAACTCCCGATTCATTTTCAGACGGCAAGAGTCTGCCCAATAATTGAAAAAATCAAAGCTGAATTTGACGTTCCCATTTCGCTAGACACGCAAAAAAGCGCCGTCGCAAAAGCGGGAATTCAAGCCGGAGCAAGCCTCATAAACGATATTTGGGGCCTTAAAAAGGACAAAAACATGGCCAAAGTCATCGCAAAAACCGGAGTTTCCTGCTGCTTGATGCACAATAAATCAAATGCGTCATATCAAAATTTAATTTTTGATGTTGTTATGGATTTGAAAGAAAGCGTTGAAATAGCGCTTGAAAAGGGAATCGACAAGGATAAAATCTGCATTGATCCCGGGATAGGATTTGGAAAAACAGTTGCTCAAAATTTAGAATTGATTAATAGTTTAGAGCTTTTGAAAATTTTAAAATTTCCGATTTTGCTTGGAGCGTCAAAAAAATCTTTCATAGGAGCGGCCCTAGACCTGCCGGTTGGCGAGCGCTTGGAGGGAACTCTTGCAACAACCGCCCTCGCAGTCTTTAAAGGAATTTCCTTTGTCAGGGTTCATGATGTTAAGGAAAATGTCAGAATTATTCGAATGCTTGAAGCAATAAAAAAATATAAATCATATGAAGGAAAATAAAAATTGTGGATGTTATAAAAATAAAAGGGTTAAAAATTTTTGCCAATCATGGATTATACCCCGAAGAAATCGAAAATGGACAAGACTTTTTTCTTGATATTTCATTATATCTAAACACACAAAAAGCAGGGAAAACAGATGACCTTAATTTAACTGTTGATTATGACAAATTTTGCAGGTTTGTTAGTCAATATTTTGTTGAAAACAGATATAATCTTTTGGAAGCGATTGCTGAAAATTTATCCAGAGCTATTTTGATAAAATATTTCAATATAGTTAAAAAAATTAGAATTTCAATATTTAAGCCGAATGCACCGATGGAGTTTGAATTTCAAAATGTTGGCGTCGAAATTGAGCGCTCCTGGCACGATGTTTTTATTGGAATTGGATCTAATGTTGGCGATAAAGAGGGTTATTTAAAAAGAGGATTAAAAACACTAGCCTCAAGAGAGGATGTTGTTTTGGAAAAAGTTTCAACTTTAATTGAAACCAAGCCCTATGGCGGGGTTGAAATGAGCCCGGTTTTAAACGGAGTCGCCAGAATAAAAACTCTTGCCAGTCCGAATGAACTGCTAAAAATTTGTAATGAAATCGAAAATAAATTAGGGAGAAAGCGAGTCATCCGCTGGGGGCCTCGAACGTTGGATATTGACATTTTGTTTTATGACAAGCTGATTTTTGAGGACTCAAGTTTGACAATCCCCCATATA
>CADBXQ010000070.1 GCA_902798675.1 Oscillospiraceae bacterium | reverse complement strand
GATATGTTTAAAGAGGCATATTATGGAACATGCTAATATATTTTAAATTTAAGGCGAAGGTGGCAAATTTGCTATGGTCGCTTTTTATGCCGATTTATTTTGAATTTTTTGCGAATTTATAAAATATTTAGTTGACATATTTAAATTTAAGGAATATAATATACATAGTTGATAATGTTTATTCGGTAGGTGAGGCTACCCCTGGGATACGGATTGCTGCCGCGATATTGTGGAGACACAATTAGAAGGTGATGAACAGTCCACGTCGTTTTTAAGGTGTGGAATAATGCAATAACATTGCCCTTGAGGAGTTGAAGCTTGAACGATGACATTTTTTGTTTTTGAGCCGCTATTTGGTTTGATTCTCTTGTCATCGTTTGTTGACCGGAGTTTCATATTTTATATATAGCTAAGAATAGTGGTGGTTTTTTATGTATTTTATAATTAGAGAGGTGCTGGAAGAGTGTAGTAAAGAATATATCAAAATATGCGGCGAGAAATATGTTGTCGTTTTAACCTCAAAAGAGTGGAGACTTCAAAAGGATAATTTTGATATGGGAATTGATATTGAGCTTGAAACGGCTGACATTTTAAGCACAACTGCAGACGTCAATTTCGATTCATTAACGGGAACTTTTTGCATCCCCAACAGGCTAAATCTTTTTGAAGAAAATAAATTTGCGTTCGCTTTGGATGAAAAAGGAATTGTTTTTATCGACGATAGCGGAGTTGTTGAAAAAATGGTGAACCAGATAAAAATGACAAGGAGATGGAAATTTCCAAGTCTAGAGCGCTTTTTATATGATTTTTTAGATCAAATAATAAAAGACGATTTCAGGTTTATGGTCAACTATGAGCGGGAATTGGGCAGCATTGAACGCGCAATAACTGAAGACGAAGACTCTATGTCTGATCGAGTTAACGATATGCGAGGAGACATTAGGGACTTAAAAATACACTATGAGCAGCTTTTTGACCTCGGCCAAATTTTTGAAGAAAATGAGAGTGATTTTTTTGTAGAAGAAAATATTCGATATTTTCATTTATTTTTGAACAAAGTTGAAAGATTGCGAGACATGTCATCCTCCATACGAGACTACACCATTCAGGTCCGCGATCTATATAAATCTCGTTTAGACATCAAGCAGAACCGAATCATGACTGTTTTAACGGTAATAACATCCATTTTCATGCCGCTAACCCTGATAACGGGGTGGTTTGGGATGAATTTTAAAAATATGCCCGAGCTTGACTCGCCGATTGCATATCCGATGGTTTTCGTGATGTGTATAATAATAATAGTTGCCTGTTTAATATTTTTCAAAAGAAAGAGATGGCTGTGATATTTTATATTACATGAAGCTATAAAATATGAGTCCCCAGAAAATATATCCAGGGACTTATTTATTTATCACTTACATAGTCGGAAAGATCTTTTGGCCCTTCAAGAATATTCCGACATACATATAAATTTTGTTTATCACCTGTGCACACAGACCACTTTATGAGTGATATTTGATTGTTTTCAATCTCGATTCCCGTTATGCATCTTGGGTGGATACAGCTTCCGTCATTAAAATATAGACTCGAGCCTGGCTGCGGAAATATTGGCCTGTGAGTGTGTCCAGAAATTAAGATATGCTTCTTATATTTTGCAAACTTTGATAATTTTTCCTCTATTTTATCTCTTTTTTGATGAGACACTCCAGCAGAAATGGGCGCTTTAAATCCAATAAGTTCGAGTGGTCGCCATAAATATCTGACTAAAAACCTCGCCACTGGCCAGAGCAAGTCGCTTAGTAGGTCGCCTTGATGTCCGTGAACCAAGAATATTTTCGAATTTATTTTAGAATTTTCTAATATTATGCTCTCATGAACTTTCAAATTTTTGAATATGGAGTCGTTGCATTTTCTAGTGTTATTTTTGTGATTCTTGCAATGTTTTTCTATATATTTTGGTTTATTTTTTACAATGTCGTGATTTCCATATATCATATATATTCTGTTCTTTTCATAAAATTTAGACATAATCCAAAATGCATCACTGTGGACATCCACTATTTCGCTTAATTTTCTGTTTTCCCAAAGCTCATCGCCGTCGCCCAGTTCGACATAGCTAAAGCCATGTTTATAATAATATTTTAGCGCGCCATAGAATAAATTTTGATTTGGCAAAAAATTATCTCCAACGTTCCCTCTTCCGCGGTGACAATCGCTCATGATAATAAATTTAGAATTATTATCAAATTTAACAACATGAGCATTTTTATACGCTTGTTTTAATCTTTTGTGAGTTAGTGACATAAAAATTATTTCATTCCTTCTTATCTTTTATTTTGCAGCATTTATAATTTATTGAATTTTCAACATAATTATTTTGATTTGTATAATTTAATTGTCTGCTTTGACAAATACATCTTCCTAGATGGTTTTCTTCAAAATTTTTGAGTTGTTTTTCGTGAAATGGATTTAAATATACATCTTTAATAAATTTTAAATCTTTTATTTGATCATAAAATTTTTTGCCGTAAATTGACCCAATAAACATGTCATATAAAACCGGAATGCCAGCTTTGATATATTCTAGCTTATCTAGAGTATTTTTATATTTTTGGGTTGAAACGTTGAAAATTTTACAATTATTATGGTTTGTTTGTTGGACTATGGCGCTTTGCAAGCCTCTTTGTGAAAATGGTTGGGGGGTGTGGGGCGTTGTATAGGATATTTTTACTGTATTTTTGAAAACAGAGTATTCTTTTTGACTATATCCAACTTTTTCAAGCCCTTTAATAAATGCATCTCTCATTGTGTTATTGGGAAATTTGATTTTTATTTTCATTGACAGTTGCGATCTTTTTGAATATTTTCCCAATTTAAACCCCGTCAGCCACCAATGAATGTCTTTTCTTTTAAGAATTATTTTATTATCTCGTTTAAGTATGAATGAGATGGATAATAATTCATTAGCTTTAATTTTTTCATAAAACGTCCCAGAAAACTCATCAGTTTTAATATCTTTTTTTATTGTGTTATATATTCCAACTTCGCCTCCTGTTGTTATTCCATATTGTCCTTTCCAAAACTCAATTAGCCATTTTTTGCCTCCATATGAAAAAGTTATGGGTTCACAATGTATGACTATGTTTAAAAAAATCGAATTATCATCATAAAATTTACAATATCCTGCATCACGCTGCCAGCAATTTTTTAGCGAATAAAAATAGTCTCCTCTGGGGCTATACGCAAATCCAGCATATTTGAGATCATTATTTATATTTTCTAATTGCTTAGATTTATTAGAATTTGGTTTAAAATTGCGCATTTTATAATTAAAAACTATAATCGGCAATATAATTGCTATAACAGCAATAACAGAAAAAATTAACACTATTTTTAACATATATAAAACCTGCCTTTATTCATCCTATGATTTTTGTGGAATATTTGCGAATAAAACATTTATATATGCTTTTTGCATAAAAAAACACATCCAAACTCGAAATAATCGTCTAGATGCACTAAAAACTAAAATATTACATAATTTTAGATTTTTTTCTTAATAAATCCAAATATACTGTATAAAATGAAAGCAAACAAATTTATTATAACAACCGTTGCGCCGGCCGGCATTGAAAATATGTATGAAATAAACAGGCCCGTCACGAAGGACAAAACTGAAATTATGGCTGAATTTATAACGACGGATTTAAAATATCTACACACTTTGACGGATGAAAGGGTTGGAAAAACAATCAGGCTCGAAACAAGCAAAGCGCCCATTATTCGCATGCCAACGACGATCATTATTCCGGTTAAAACTGCAAGCAGGGTGTTGTATAATTTAACGTTTATTCCGGTTGCGTTTGCAAAATTTTCGTCAAATGTGACTAAAAATATTTTATTGTAGGACATAATGAACAAGGCCAAAACGATTGATGAGATGCATATGCTCAAAAACACATCGGATTGATTTATGGCTAGAATGCTGCCAAACATATAGCCAAAAACGTCCGCATTTATTCCGTTTGTCAGAGACACAAAAATGATCCCCAAAGCCAGGGAACTTGCCGATATTAAAGCTATTGCAGCGTCACCCTGCATTTTATTTTTTTCACTCAACCTTAAAAGCAAAACAGCCGCCAAAATAACAACAGGAATTGAAACCAAAAGCGGCGCCCAGTTCATGACAACAGCTATTGACAAAGCTGAAAACCCAACATGCGACAGACCGTCTCCAATCATTGAATATCGCTTTAAAACCAAGCTAACCCCCAAAATTGCGCAACAAAAGGAGACAAAAACTCCAACAACCAGCGCTTTGAATATGAAAGGATACTGCAATATTTCTCTGACAAAATCAAACAATTTTAGACTCCTCCCAAAAAACGTTTATATGAAAAACTTTCACGATATTTTTCGACTGTTTCGAAAAAAACAGGCTTTTGTTGCATATGTATGACTGTGTTTGCGCCGGACAATGCGGATCTGATATCATGAGAAACCATGACTATTGCTATATTTTTATTGATATTTATGTTTTTTATCATCTTATAGAATTTTTTTGAAATAATAGGATCCAGCCCAGCGCAAGGTTCATCTAAAATCAAGATTTTTTTAGCTGCACAAAGAGCCCTCGCAAGCAAAACACGCTGCTGCTGACCGCCTGAAATTTCCTTGAAAGACTCGTTTTTCAAATCTCTAATCCCCAACAGATCCATGCTTTCAATTGCCATATTTTTTTGCCTTTTGCTATAAAACGATAAAAAACCACACTCATTCAAACAACCCGACAGGACAATTTCATTCACGCTGGCGGGAAAATTTTTTTGTATATCCGTCTTTTGGGGAAG
>CADBXQ010000069.1 GCA_902798675.1 Oscillospiraceae bacterium | reverse complement strand
TAATGGCAGCTGCAACCATATTTTGGGAACAAAATATGACGGTAACTTTTGTTATATAAAATTAGAAAATCCAACCGACGCTTATGAATGGTCTTTTGTTGCTGTCCCTGCTCAGGTTGGCGCGGGAATTGTCAAGGGATTTGCAAACAACAGTCAGCTGGAAAAACAAGCTCAAATTGGAAGGCGACATATGCAAAAACTTCGAGCTCAAGTCATCAAACTCAGCTTTTTAAACGAATTTATGGTCAACAACGACGCTTTTTCTAAGATGGTTTCTAAAATGAACATAGATGAATTGGAATTATTTAGAGATGAATTTTCAAAAAAAATCAATTCAAAGACGCTAAAACCACAATTATTTAATTCAAACGAAATTATTAAAACTAATAATCAATTTGTTATATAAAACGAATTTAACTATTATCGGAGGAAATATATTATGAATTATGAATCAATTAAACTGGAAAAAGGCATGTATAATAGACCAAATCAAAGTTTCACGGAGGTTTTAGAAAGCCTTGATCCATCGGAAAATTATCGCGGAACATCGCTTGAAAATTTGGATGCATTTCAAAGGCAACTCAAGCGTTTTGACATAAAAGTTAAAGGGGCAAATTCCGACCAAGTTCAAAAATTTTATCAGAGTTCAGAAACAGCCGCACTATTTCCAGAATTTTTGTCTCGAGCTGTTATGCAGGGAATGGAGCAAACCAACGTTTTAAACGACGTCATCGCAACCAAAACTAAAATCGACACGATGGACTACAGGAGTATATGCTCAAATCCGACTAATGATGAAAAACGATTGGAAAAAGTTAAAGAAGGAGATAAAATCCCTGAAACAAAGATAAATTTAAAAAACAATTTAATTAAATTAAACAAAAGAGGACGCTTGTTATGCGCAAGTTATGAGGCGATTCAATATCAAAAATTGGACATATTTAGCATAACGCTCAAACGAATTGGCGCATATTTAGCAACAACTCTTTTGGAAGACGCAATTGGCGTTATCATCAACGGAGATGGCGGCGATAATCCAGCTGAGAAAATTAATGTTGAAAAATCAGGAGACATAACATATTCGGATTTACTCAACCTTTGGAGCAAATTTTCGACATATCAAATGAACACAATTTTGGTTTCTCCAGACGTTATGCTAAAAATTTTATCAATAAAAGAATTTCAAAATCCGCTGACAGGCTTGAATTTTCAGGGAACAGGAATTTTAAATAATCCCATGGGCGCGAAGCTAATCAAGTCTAGCGCTGTCCCTAAAGGCAAAATCATCGCGCTGGACAACCGATTTGCCCTGGAGCAGGTTGTTGCAAAAGAAGTCAGTGTTGAATCTGATAAATTAATCGACAGGCAAATAAATAGGGCAACTGTGTCGACAATAACCGGCTTTGCTAAAATATTTAAAGACGCTTCCTTCCTGCTCAGCATGACAAAATAATATTTTGGTGTTGATAATAATCGATTAAATAGAAAATAGTTGCAGCAAGGTTATGTATATGTCTTGCTGCATGCTTATAACTTAAGGAGTTAATAAATGGACGCAAACAAAGTTTTAGAGGCTTTTTTATTGATTGCAGACCTAGAAGAAGGCGAAAAATCCAAATATCTTCCACTGGCAAAAACCGCAATCACACAAATCGAGGCCAAATGCAAAGTTAAAATAACCTATGAAAATGAGGCAATTTTAACCATTCTTTGCGCTGCTTTGGTTAATTTGTGGGTTAATATGGCAAATTGCTCAAGTCAGCCAACCGGCAGCTTTTCAGGAAACGGATATTCGATATCCAAAGATTCGAAAAGACAAATTGAGGCCGCGCGCGATCTATTCGATCTGTGGAGAGCAGAGGCGGCAAACCTCTTGGTTGACGATAAATTTGCATTTGTTTTGTCGAAGGAGGAGATTGAAAAATGAACACGAGAAATGAAATGAAACGAACAATGAAAGCTTTTGGCGAGCCTATAAAAATCATATCTCATGGAAAAATTTTTAAAGGAGCCGGAATATTTCGAAAAATATTTAAAAAATTTGAAGAATTAAAAGCCGATGACGTTGCTGAAATTGGAAATATTTCTGAAAATAAATACTGTTTGTGGATTTATGATTATCAGCGAGTTGATTTGATTGAAAAAGTCATATGCAAACAAAAAACATATAGTGTTATTTCTGGAAATTATGACGCTCAAATAGGATGCTGGCGGTTGGTTGTTGAGGAGGGTGAGGACGCTGGAACCATATAAAATTTTAAACAATGTCATTAATATTTTGCGCAGAACATTAAATATAGAAGTTTATAGCACATTTTCATCTAGAAAAGTTGATTATCCAATTAAACATGAATTTTTAACTGTTGAGACTTATTTTGGAACAGAATCTAAAACCATAATAACAATTAAAACATATGTTCCAAAGTCAAAAGGATCTAAATTTTGTCGAGAATTAACAGAAAAAGCAAGAAATAACATAAAAAGCAATAATATTATTGGATTTAATGGTCTAATTTCGTTTGCTGTCAACTATGACAAAGCTCTGTGTGCATATATTCAAAAGTCGCAAATAAAATTCGAATTGCTTGATGATGAAAAAATATTTGTTCCGATAGAGTTTGGAGATGAAAAAATCGCTGCAACCGGGAAAACAACGCTTAAAATATCACGAAATGTGTCAGTGTATAATTCTCCGCTTCAAGGGCCATTTTGCAAGGATCTTGGGCGAACGCTGAAAAAAATTGAAGGAAGCGCCGTTGTTGCGGATAATCAGTTTGATCGACTGGTTTCATTAGTGGAATCCGGAAAAATTCAACAAATACGCATGGGAAATCAAAAATTTAACGCAATTCTCACGTCACTCGGCGGGCGGCCAAATGGAAAGGTTAAATTTATTTTTTTAGAGGCTAGGTTATGAAACTGGAACTTGTGGGCTATGATGCTAAAAACAAAACTTTGAAATTGCCAAAAATTTTGTCATATCAAATGCACATTGGCAAGCGGGGAAGCGACATATGGTTTGAGTTTAGATTTTTCGAAAATATATCAAACAAATTAACAAAAGTTGATATATACAAAGAAAATCGAAAGATATATTCCTGCTTTGTTGATAAAATTGAAAGAATCTCAAGTGATCAAGGAGAGTTTTTTTCCCTAAAAATCAGGAGTTTCATTTGTCAAATTTGGCAAAATCAAGTCAACCCTATTGAACATAAAAATTATTCTATATTATCCATGGTTGATAAATATTGCAAACCGTATGGAATTTTCAAAACAAAATTTCCAAAAAACGTTAGCTTAGACAGCTTTTATGTTGAATTAGGCATGACAGCATGGGATGTTTTGTCGATCTATTGCTATAAAGCTTTTAATACATTTTCGTTTATAAATGAAAATTTTGAAATATGTGGATATTATTCGCCTAAAGAAGAAATTATTTTTGATAGTCAACATTTTAAGTATGTAAACCTAATTAAATGTGAGGACAGATCCAATATAATATCTAGAATTAATATAAAATCTAATATTGGAGTCTCAAATTTTAGTGAACACTGTGATAATATTTTTGCACAATCCCTTGGAATATCGCGTGAAAGATACTATAAACCGCCAAAGCAATGGAGCGTTTTGCCAAAGCGGGGAGCTTCATATTTGATTGATTGCGGCGCGGCAAAAACGCACACATATGAGCTGACTGTCGCTGAGCATATGGACATACGTCCCGGCATGAAAATCCGGCTTGAGGGCATAGATTGCTACACGCAAGAGGTTGATTTTTCGCTGGACGAACGAGGGCCGCTGACCAAAATTAAATTATTTAACAATTCGTTTTAATTAAATTTCAAAAAGTCGAATTTTAATATCGCAAGTCAAATTTATATAAAAAGCACTAAAAGTAACAAATTGAAAACAAAAAAGTAATAAAATAAACAAAATTAAATTGAAAATTATGATATATGCACTTTTTAAGATTTGCCCCCGGAGGCAGAAAATTTTGCAGTTTTGGTTCGTATATGTGTTTAAAATCATGTTTGAAATTTAAGATTAAAATTTTTAAACATGTTATTTTTTAGATTAAAAATAATAAATAGCGACGATATATTTGTTATTTATTACAAAATATGCAGAGTTTGCAAGTGAATTTTTCTGAAATGATACAAAAATTACAAAATTTATAAAAAGTGCTTTTTTGTTAAATATGCACAATTATTTTCTTTATTTAATTAAATTAAAAGTTGTTTTTTGCGATTATTTCGTATATTATGACCTTGATTTGGAAAATATTTTGTGCAAAATATACAAAAACGGGCTTTTTAGTGTGGTTGACTATTGATTAAAAATCGGATATAATAAATACAAAACAGTTACAAAATGATTACATGAATTACAAGTCCATATTAAATAATTACAGACGCCGGACAGCTTGTTTAATGTATTGTTACCATTTTGTTGTAAATAAAGGGAGGTTAATCTCATGTTAATAGACATCAAAAAAATTATGCAGGGTCGAAAATTTAAGACATTTTTATGTTCTCTTTTGCTTTCCTCCACAGCGTTGATCATGGGGCCCACCAGCTTAAAATATTTAGTGACTGTTGAAGATATGGGAGAGAAAAAGAAATTTTCAACTTTAAAATCTGATGTTAATGAAATTTTGTCAAGTCAGGACATATACGTTTCAGACAATGACGAGCTGAGCGTTGAATGCAGCGACCACGATATGTTTATAAAAATATTGCGTGCAGTTAGTGTTAATTTAATTGTTGATGGGGAGGATAAAAATTTTAGAATTCGTCCCAGCGCAACTGTGGCCGATGTCCTTAAAAGCCAGGATGTGAATTTAAATGAATTTGACTCAATTAATTTAGATTTAGACCAAAATGTTGAAGAAGGAATGAAAATTTATGTCACAA
>CADBXQ010000068.1 GCA_902798675.1 Oscillospiraceae bacterium | reverse complement strand
CCAAGCATCAAAACCAATAAAACAAGAAGAATAACAGAATTGATCCATGAATAGTCTGGCCCGTGAACATAATTTATAATTTTTTTGGAATTTTCCAGATCACCTTCATATTTTTCAAATATTATTTTGTCGATAGCCTTAACAAAAAGTTTAGCATTTGGAACCCTATAGGAATGCTTTTTGTTTGGGTCTTCCTTTAGAGCATATTCTAAATTTCCGGTTGTGAATTCAAAGGTTGATTCTTCGATTTGATCCTGCTGATATAGGTTGATTATTTCATAGTATTTTGGATTATTTTCCAATCCATTTGAGCGATTCCACATAAAAAAGCCCATAGAAATGATAACTAAAACAGCAATAACAGGGAAAATCAGCCCGCCATTTCCTCGTTTTTCATTCAAAACCTAGTCCCCCTCAACTTCAATAAAATTAAAATAACAAACCATCACCGTCATATTATAACATCAAAAACTAAAAAGTTCAAATATTAATAAAACATTTTTCGAATTTTTATCCAAAAGAGCCCTCGAGTCAAGCCCAAAGCCACGAGCCCAAAAAGGCCCATTATCATCAGCCAAAACAACAAATTGACTCCGCTTAAAAGAAGACGCCCTTTTTTCCTGAAGAAGCGACTTTAATTTTTTGGTTGGCCTCTTTGGAAGTTTTAGGCGATCTCCTTCGCGCCTGCTTCGAATATGGACATCCCCCACTATTTTATCATAATCTGCTTTAAAAAGAAACAAATATTTTGTTTTTTGAGCAAAATAGTCACACTGCTTGGCATTGCAGCGAATAAAGAGCAAATTTTTGTATACAAATTCCGTTTTTTTTGGCAAAACCACGTCAAAAGGCTCAAGGTTAAAAATTTTTTCAATGAACAGTCTCCCCCTGCGAACAACCGCCATATTTTCGCAAATGTTTAAAATTCGAATTAACATCTCATTTGTCACAAAAATCTCACAATCTTTTAAAAGCATGCTCAAAACCCTGATTTTAATTGAATAATCAAGTTTATTTATATGTGATACTTTCAAGCCACCCTCAACAAAAGCCCGATCAAACTCGGTTTTTGCGACTTGGCTCAAATATTTTTCGTCTTTTTCCAAACAGTCAAACATATTCAAAACGTGTTTTTCAAAACAGCTGTTAAGTCGCTTAAATTCGGGAACAATATGGTGGCGTATTTTATTTCGTGTATATTCATCGCTGAAATTGGTTGAATCATTTCGATATTCTATGGAGTTTTTGCGGCAATAGGCTTCAATTTCGTCTCGCGAGAAGGACAAAAGAGGCCGAACAATCTTCCCCCGAAGCCTTGGAATTGAGCAAATCCCTTTAAGCCCCGCCCCTCTTGAAATGTTTAAAAGCATTGTTTCAACTCGGTCTGACAAAGTGTGTGCTGTGGCGATGCGGCAGCCAAACTGCTCAAAAAATCTATATCGCTCATTTCTTCCGCAAAGCTCAACTGAAATTCCTCCATGCCTTGCAATTTTAGATATATAAACGCTTTTTAAAACAAACCGAATTCCCCGCCTAAAACAGAAGCTCCTAACAAATTCTTGATCCTCATCGCTCTCTTTTCCTCGAAGGTTGTGATTCAGGTGCGCAGCAATCAACTGAAAATTTTTGTCTGAAATATATAGGCAATGCAAAAGAGTCATTGAATCTGCTCCGCCGGAAACTCCAACAACAATCTGCTCCGAATAATCAAAAAATGACGAAACCGTCTCAACCATATTACTCATTGTGATATTTGTCCAATCCGATAAATCTTGTGAATTTTCCATCCCAGCCAAGCTCAATTGTTCCCGTCTCACCATGACGATTTTTAGCAACAATACACTCAGCAACCCCTGGTTTTTCCGTCTCAGGATTATAGTATTCATCTCTATATAAAAACATAACTATGTCGGCGTCCTGCTCAATCGACCCAGATTCGCGAAGATCAGACAAAATTGGCCGGTGATCCTGGCGCGCTTCCGGCCCACGAGCCAACTGCGACAGCGAAATAACCGGAACACCCAGCTCCTTTGCCATTATTTTGAGCATTCTTGTTATTTCGGATATTTCTTGGACCCTGTTTGCGTCCCTGCGCCCAGTTGACATAAGCTGCAAATAGTCGATGACAACCAAGCCCAAGTCTGAAAATCTTCTCAACTTTGCTTTCATTTCCGCTGTCCCAAGATTCGGAGTGTCATCAAAAAATATTTGACATTCACCAAGGTCCTGCGCCCCGGCTGCAAGAAGAGCCCATTCGTCAGGCTCGAGATTGCCGGAATGAAGCTTTGTTGAAAGTATGGAACATTCGCTTGAAATGCAACTCGAGACGCGATATTTAAAGCAAAACTTGTCTTTCCCATGGCCGGCCTTGCTGCTAAAATGATTAAATCTGAGGGGCTGAGGCGAGTTATTAGCGCATCCAAAGCGGAATATCCCGAAGAAATTCCCGCCTGCCCTTCTCCGCTCAAAAGCCTGTCTAGATGGTCAAATTCTTGGCTAATGACTTCGTCTATTGGAACAAGGTTTGAGTTAACTCTGTCCTGTCGAATATCAAATATTTGCTGCTCTGCCAAGTCCAGAATCGTTTCAGCATCCGACTCGGCCCTGGTTGCCAAATCAACAATGTTTCTGGCTGCTCGGATCAAACTTCGAAGATAAAACTTTTCTTTGACTATTTTACAATAGCTCAAAAAATTTGCGATCGAGGGGACCATGTCCATAAGCTGGGTTAAATATATTTTAGCACTTTGCTCAGAATCAAAAATATTATCAAGCATAACAGCATCTAAAACTGTTATGAAATCAATCGGCAAACCAGATGTGAACAGCTTTAAAAAAACTGAAAAAATCTTTTGGTGGCGCTCGCTATAAAAACTTGATGGGGAAATATATGAAAAAGATTCGGATATGCAGCCAGGGTCGATTAAAAGCGATCCTAAAACGCTTTGCTCGGCTTCAAGAGAATATGGCAATTGTTCATAATCAAAACTTTCCCGCAAACCAAACCTCCAAAAAATTTATGACACAAGTTGAAAATTTTCTCATTTTTCAGAAACCAACAGCTTCATTTTAGCGACGACGCCCGGCATGATTTTGACTTTAAATTCAAAATTTCCGAAAGCTTTAACCTCTGGCATTTCAATTTTTCTCTTGTCAACGTCAACGCTATATTTGACCCGAACTGCGCCGGCAATTTCTTTAGATGTGACCGAGCCAAAAATTTTTCCATCCGCTCCAGATTTAACCTCAAGCTCAATGGATTTTCCCTCCAAATGCTTTGCGATCTTTTTTGCAGCCAAAAACTCCTGCTCTTTGTGATATGCTTTTGCTTCATCTTTAGACTTTTTTTCAGACAAAACGCTGGCGTTTGCTTCAACTGCGACCTTTTTAGGAAATAAAAAATTTCGAGCATATCCATCACTCACATTAACAACATCACCCTTTTTTCCCTTTCCTTTAACATCTTGCAACAAATAAACTTTCATTATGTACACTCTCTCCTTCCAAAAATTTTTTTATATATTTACTGATCAAAACCGTTTTGCTTGAGATTGATGGCCTCCCCCTCCAAGTCGCTCCATTATCACCTGAACATTAAAATTCCCCAAGGATCTGGCTGTTATGTTAATAATGCTGCCGATTTGATATATAACAAAAGAAGCTTCAACGCCAGAAATTTCAAGCAATTCATCCGCTGCCTGGGGAGAAACCGTTCGCATATCTTGGGTTTTGAACTCGCTGATTGCTATTGCGCAGCCTCTATAAATCTCCGCATTTGAAACAATCCGAACCCTCTTTTGATATGACTCTATTGTGTTTGAAAAAAGCTTCCTGACAGAAACTGTGTCTGCTCCGAGGCTTTTTAAATATGCAGCAGCTTCAAAAGTTCTGACTCCAACTTTAAGGACAAAATTTTTAGTGTCGAGCATGATTCCCGACAGCATAGCCTCCGCTTCAACGCTTCCTAAAACACATTCGTCTCCAAAATACTGTATAAGCTCGCAAACAAGCTCAGATGTTGAAGATGCATACGGTTCGTGGTAGAAAATAACAGCGTCGTTTATATGGTTGACCATCTTTCTGTGGTGGTCAATAACGACAACCTGGTTGCAGCGTTTATAAATCTCTTTAGATTCAACAAAGTCAGGATTATGTGTGTCGACGATGACGAGGAGTGTTTTTTTATATATTAAATCCAGAGCGTCTTCAACATCAAGGATAACATCCGCAAGATCCGACTCTTTTATTTTTTTTAGCAGCCCAGAAACAAGATTTTTAGCGGGATCAATCGCAACAAAACTCTCTTTATTAAACTTCCGAATCGCAGACGCAAGGCCAATTGCTGAGCCAAGGCTGTCTAGATCGCTGAATTTGTGGCCCATTATTATCACATTATCCGACTCTCCAACAAGCTCAAGCAAAGCGTTTGCAACGATTCTTGCCTTAACTCGCGTCCGCTTTTCAACGTCTTTCGAATTCCCGCCAAAAAACTCAAAAGACGTTGCATTTTTTAGAGCAACCTGATCCCCCCCTCTTCCCAAAGCCATGTCAAGAGCTTGCTTTGCAAATTTTTGATTTTGGCCAAAAGTCTCTCCAATCGAAGAAACCCCAACAGAAAGCGTCAGAGAGCCCTTTCCATTAAAAGTCACGTCTTTAACACTTTTTAAAATTTCAAATTTTCCGGCAACCATCCGCTCCAAGTCCCTTTGTTCAACGACAACTAAAAATTCATAGTCCTGAATTTTTTGGATGAATCCTCTTGATTCGTCGATAAATTTTTCAATTATATCATCAACTTTGCCGATGAAGTTTGATTTTTCGCTCTCCTTTTTTCCCGCCAAAAATTCATCATAGTTGTCAATTTTAATATACATAACCGCCGGCCGGGATTGTCGATATTCCCTGGCAAAAAAAACAAAATTTGTGTTTTCTTCGAAATATAGTATATATATTCCTGACTTTTTTGAACAGGTTGCGTGGACCTTGAAATCTCTGTCGCTCAGGCGAACCTGAACTCCGCTTCGACTGCAAAAATCATCCAGAGGCTCTTTAATGACATCTAAAAAATTCAGTCCCCGATGATATTTATTGTTTTTATTTATATTTTTATCAAAACAATCATTAATCCACAAAACAATGCCGTCATGGGAACAGGCCAAAACCGGAATGGGAAAATCTCGAAAATCACATTCGCTGTCGGTCACAAATTCGCCAAGCAACCTCGCAATCAAAACATTTTGCTCTTTGTCATAATTTATCAAAACAACAATGTCGTAAATAGTCAAGAAAATTGCAACTGGCAAAAATATGAAGAAAACAAATTGGTCGTAAAAAGCTAAAAATGCGCAGCCAGCAACCAAAAAACCAACAAATAAAAGCAAACACCACTTGGTTTTTAAGAAAAATTTAAATGAAAAATTTTCGCTTGTTCGGCAACTATTTTCAACTCTCATAAGGCAATTTTCCCTCGATTATTTTTGAAAAATTAATATATAGATGAAAAATATTTGCTAGATCTCAACTATTATTGGCAAAATCATCGGCGACCTTCTGGTTTTGTAGAATATGAAATTTGAAAGAGCGTCTTTGATTCGAACTTTATATATTCCCCAGTCGCTGATTTTTTTCTCCAGGCATTTGTCAAAAACCTTCTGAATCAGCTTTTTAGCGTCATCAAGAAGCTTCTCGGATTCTCGAACATATACAAAACCTCTTGAAACCAAGTCGGGCCCGCTGACAAGCTCCCCAGAGTTTTTCTCAATCGCCATAACAACAATCATCAGCCCGTCTTGCGACAATATTTTCCTGTCGCGCAAAACTATTGAACCAACGTCTCCAACGCCCAAGCCATCAACAAAAACGCAACCAGACGGAACCGCTCCCCCAGAATGAATCCCGCGGGAATTGATCTCAACAATCTGGCCAATGTCGCCAATGACAATGTTTTTAGGCGGCATTCCCATCGAAATCGCAAGCTCTGCGTGGGCTTTTAAATGTTTATATTCGCCGTGAACAGGCATGAAATATTTAGGTTTAGTCAGCGATAACATGAGTTTTAGCTCATCTTGGCAGGCATGGCCGGAGGTGTGGACCTCATACATTTTTTCGTATATAACCCTAGCTCCAAGTCGCATCAGGTCATTGACAACATTATTCACAAGTTTTTCATTTCCTGGAATGGGTGATGCGGAAATTATGATGAAATCTTCGCTGGTTATTGAAACGTTTTTGTGGTTTCCGCTTGCCATCCTCGACAAAGCGCTCATTGGCTCGCCCTGGCTTCCGGTTGTTATGATTATAAGCTTATTTTTTGGATACTTTGAAATTGAATCTATGGAGACAAATATTCCCGCAGGAACCTTCAGATAACCCAGCTCAACCGCTTTAGCAACAACGTTTTCCATGCTTCGCCCTGAAACCGCAACATGACGTTTATATTTAGCAGCGTTGTCAATGATTTGCTGGATCCTGTGGATGTTTGAAGAAAAAGAAGCAACGATTATCCTGCGGTCTCCAGCCTCGTTAAACAACCGCTGAAAAGATTCCCCAACCTGTCTTTCTGGCATAGTGTATCCCGGTCGCTCAGCGTTTGTTGAATCAGACATAAAGAGCAAAACCCCTTTATTTCCAAGCTCAGCAAAACGAGCAAGATTGATCATCTCCCCCTCAATTGGATTATAGTCAATCTTAAAGTCGCCGGTATGCACCAAAATTCCAGCTGGAGTGTGTATAATTAAGCCAACAGCGTCTGGAATTGAATGGTTAACATATATCATATCGACAGACATGCAGCCAAATTTTATCATTTTGCCGGGAGAGGAGATGTTTAGTTTGGCATTTTTTAAGATTCCATGTTCTTTGAGCTTTTCCTCGATCAGGCCTATTGTCAGCCGCGTTCCATAAACAGGAACATTATATTTTTTCAGAAAAAACGGAACCCCTCCGATATGGTCTTCATGGCCGTGGGTTATAACTATTCCGCGAAGCCTGTCAAGATTTTTTTCGACATAAGTATAGTCTGGAAGGACCAAATCAACGCCAAGCATCTCCGAATCCGGAAAGCCCATTCCGCAATCAATAATGAACATGTCTTTTCCACACTCAATGCAGGTCATGTTTTTCCCGATTTCATTTAGCCCCCCCAGAGGAACTATTTTAATAGGAGTTCGCCGGAAATTTCTCAAACCAGTCGATTTTTTTTGAGGTTTTTTCGCCTGGACGGTTTTTGAAACTTTTTTTGGCCGATTGCCAGCCGAAGCGGGCTCTTTTTTACTTTTATCAAGCCCACTGGTTAATTTCTCATTTTCTCGATTCACAATTACATTCCTTTCTGAAATAATCAACAATCAACATTTAAAAAACAATAATTTAAAAATTTCACAATGACATGACAAAAAAACAGCAAATCACATCACAATTAAATTTCTATGAGACAAAACAACAAAACATATCCTTAAAAACTCAAGGACACAGCAAAAAACTAAATAAAACGCAGCTCGACTTCATATATTGATCGAGCGAGAAGATTTTAGCCAATAAAAATAAATCAAATGTTCAAAACAAAAAACAAATCAAAAAACGATTGAGAAAAGACATCTATCTTAAGTATACTTTACATATTAAAAATTGTCAAGAGCAAATTTGAAATCAAAATTTAAAAAACAAACAAAAAAGAGAATCTGGTTTACTTTAAGCACTATGTTGCAAAAAGATTACATATTGTCAACTGATGCTTGGATATTTCATTAAACAGGAAATGAAAAAAGGATATGCGCGGCGCAAACTCAAACACAGCCTCTTGAGAACATTAGCCTACCGCTTGTTGCGGAAATTTTGAAAGAGGCAGAGAGGCTTGAAAAGATTTAAATATTACAGTTGGCTGTGAGCTGGCGGCGCTTTGATTTTTTGCATTGTTTTTTAGAATTTGCTTGAGGATATAGCGATTGTTTGGAGGTTTTGAGCAAAGAGTTGGGATTTTTGAGGAAGCGTTTTAATTGGGCAAATAAACCCAAAAGAAATAAATTTTAAAAATTTTAAAAATTTTACTTGACAACCGAGATTTTGTTTGATATAATTTTATTAGCTTTTGAGTTGTTAATCTTTTTGAGCCACTAGCTCAGTTGGCAGAGCATTTGACTTTTAATCAAAGGGTCCGGAGTTCGAATCTCCGGTGGCTCACCATATTGGATCTCCTTTGGATCTTGTTTTTCAAGGTCCTTTTTTATTTTAAAAACTTTTTTGTTAACATATTTAAAGCAAAAACCCCTTGAGCCTTGCTAAAATATATGCTCAAGAGGTTTAAATTTTTGTTGATTATAAATGGTTTATATCGCTTTTTATATATTATTAAGACCAAGTTCACGGCATAAGAGGGAATAATTGTCCATACATAAACGCTTCAAATTTATCAAATGAATCGAATCTGTTCGGGAGATATGAGGCTTCAATAGCTGTAGCAGCTACAGTTGTAATCCTGTCTTTATGGAATTGAATATT
>CADBXQ010000067.1:6600-11465 GCA_902798675.1 Oscillospiraceae bacterium | reverse complement strand
TATTTCAATTTCATTATCCGAAACCTTGGACTGAGCTCCTGTGATATATTTTTGAGAAAAATTTGACGCATTTTTCACTAACTTTTCATCGCATATTTCCATCAAAATTTCAATCATCGCCCGAAGCTCTGCAGTTTTGCAAAACCCGTCAACAAAATAAAGCGCAGCATCGCGACCAGCTATTTTTATTTGTCTATACACAATGTCAAAATTATGGTCAACATTGAGCAATTTATTAAAATGAGCGACGCATTCAGAAAAGTCCTTTGGAATCATATAAACAAGCCCCCAAAATTTTTTTATTATATTGTTGGCATGTTATTTCAGATTTAATCAGCTCCTGCTTTAAATTTTTGCGATTTTTGAAAAATAATGAACTCATTTAAATTTCACATTATCAAAAATTTTAATATTTAGCTAAAATCCCACACCTGTTTTGTCCAAAAATTTTGCGCCGACTTTGCTAAATCAAAAATGTCAATTTTTTCAATGACGTCTTCATTAACAGTCACTTCCCCAGCTTCAGAGTTACTAACGTGAATATTTTCTTGCTTTAAAGTTAAAATTCTTACGTGATCATACAGAGCTTCTTTGACTGCATTTAAACTGATATTGTAAATTTTGGAAAACTCTAAAAATTTTTCACCTTCTAAATCCTTGGTTAGGGCCTTTTTGCGTTCGGGTGATAAATCTTTTCCAAGCGTTTTTAATTTTTCGCGCGCCACTAAAGCAAGTTTTGCATATTCAAGAGAGTTTTGTTTAATCCAACTAGCAGCAGGCTGGCCCTCGAAAGAGCCTGATCGAACAAACTCCTCTAAAGTTAGATTGTCTTTTTCCATTAAACTTTGCACTTTCTCTGCAAGCCCGCTTATCACGTAAAATGTAATCATTTTATACTCATCAAAATCTATCTCGTAATCTTTATACTTTGCAGCAAACTCTTCCGTTGAAGATGAGCTTGATTTTGAAGCTTGGCTTGAACTGGATGATTCGGTGGTAATGCTAATTTGACATCCTCCAAGTAAAGAAGCAAGCATTAAAAGTGATATTATCAAACATATGACTTTTTGTAATCTTTTAAAACCATTCATAGCGCATATACCTCCTTTAAATTTTGAGTTAGTTTGAATCGACTAAAATGGCCTCCAAAATAGTGGAAACGTCAACCTTATCTATAGCCTCATCATTAACAATAACATCATCATATTCGGTTTCTTTAACTTCAATATGTTCCTCCAAAATTCCAAATTTCTGCCTCTCGTCATCTTCGGCAAACTCCTCATAAGCCTCCATGCTGCTGCCTGCGGCTTCCAACACATTTTTGAAAATCTTTAAAACCTCTTCTTTTTCAGCCTGACTGAGTGATCGTCCGTCACTATAGCCATTATATAAATTCTGATACATCGAATCCCTGGCCGATTTTTTTCGTTCTGGTGGCAAATCCTTTCCAGATTGCTTCAATTTTTCGCGAACCAACAAAATAAGCTTTCCCACTTCAATGGCTTTTGCTTTAGACTTATTCATATCTCCTTGGAAACTTTCATCAGAAGACAATTCAATAAGAATAGCTATATACTCCTGTAAACTCATCACACTGTCTTTATATTTCAAAGCAACATCCGAAGGCAAACTTTCAGACGAGCTTGACTTTGAAGACGAACTTTCAGGCGCAGAAGATTCTTTTTTTGAGTCTTGACATCCTCCAAGCAAAGAAGCAAGCATTAAAAGTGATATTATCAAACATATGACTTTTTGTAATCTTTTAAAACCATTCATAGCGCATATACCTCCTCAAATTCACGGCTAGCTTTTTTGATTTTTTGAAGCATCCGACAAAAGCTTTGCTCGAGCGATGATGTCAACTTTATTTATAACCTCATCATTAACAATTGCTCCCTCAACATTTTCCTCAAAAGGATCTTTGTGGGAGTGTTCCTCCATATACATTTGCTTTCTTTCGCCATCTTCATCAAACTCCTTGACTCCTTTTCGGGTTACGCCAAGGTTTTTAATCTGTTCGTCACTAAACTCTTTGTCAATCTGATCGTTTAGGGCTTTTTTGCGCTCGGGTGATAAATCTTT
The DNA here is from genome assembly GCA_902798675.1 of Oscillospiraceae bacterium. Taxonomy (GTDB): domain Bacteria; phylum Bacillota; class Clostridia; order Oscillospirales; family Ruminococcaceae; genus RUG12519. The sequence goes on along the minus strand of CADBXQ010000067.1, from coordinate 9,383 downwards.
TCCAAGCGTTTTCAAGCCTTCACGCACATTTAAAAACATTTTAGCTGCCTTTATGGCTTTTTCCTTAACCCACTCAATAGCAGACTTGCCTTCAACAGAGCCAGAACGAACAAATTGCTCTAAATCCATGTTGAGATTTTTCATTTGATGTTCCATTGTTTGTGGAATTTGCCTTATGTATAACGTAACTATGTATGAATATTCGTCCAAACTCATCTCGCTGTCTTTATATTTCACAGCAAAATCTCCCATCGGAACCTTTTTTGCTGAATCAGATTCTTCTTTTGAAGGCGAGCTGGATTCTGAAGACGAACTTTCAGGCGCAGAGGATTCTTTTTTTGAGTCTTGACATCCCCCAAGCAAAGAAGCAAGCATTAAAAGTGATATTATTAAGCATATTACTTTTTGTAATTTTTTTAAACTGTTCATAGCACATATACCTCCTAAAATTTTTATTTAGTTTGAAATAACTTTTTCAAGATCAAAAATTTTGACTTTATTTATAGCATCATAGTTAGAAGTAATATCACCTCCTTCAGCTTCTTTAACTTCAATCATGCTTTTGCAAAATTTCTGTCTTTGAATCTTAACACCCCCTCTCATAGCCCAGAATTATCATATCAAAATTTTTAAGAATTAGGATCCAGATGCTTTTTGTTCCTGCGGCTGACTCTGGCTTTTTTGAGACTTTGCCTCCGAAGCTTCTGATGAAGTCGATTGCTCTTTGTTCAAATCTTCTTGCTCCTGAGACAAATCCCCGTCTTCTCCATCAGAATCCTCTTGATCTTGAGACATTTTTTTCATTCTGTTTTCCTGCATCTTCTTCAGCCCCTCGGCAATAAGTTTTGCTTGAGCAGGGATATCAACTTTGTCAACAACCTCTTTATTAACTGTTATTTCACATTTCTCGCCTTTCTCATCCATAAAGCTTTTAAATTCATTAGCAGAAAGCAGGTTTCTGGATTGCCCGCGCAGCTTTTCAACTGCTGCCTGGTCCAGCTCAAAGCGTTGGATTATATAATACGCGCCTTCATCCTCCTTGAGAACCGGAGCAGCCCCGGGATCAAGGTCAACAACAAACTGCTTTTCAGGGAATTCGCTGCTTTCCTCATTGTCATATCTATAGACAAAATTTTGTTCTGAATTTTGTGGCTGATCCATTCCAAAAAGCTTGTTAAATGCAGCATCAATATCGTCAATCGTCTTTCCTTTGGCTATTTGGTCCATATACTTTGCTGCAAGCTCTTTAATGTTCGAAACGCCCTCATTTTTCAAGGTTTTTTTGAACTCTTCGCCGATATTGGGAGAATCTAAAAGCTTATTCAGTTCAACCATTTTATATTTTAATCCATGCTCTTTTGAATACTCATCAGCCCGCTCATCATCAACATATTTCGGCTTGCCCTCGCCAAAATATTCCTCGCTTAAAAGTTGAACCATTTTATAGTCCTCCATATGTTGCTGAATTGCTTCTTTTGTTATTTGTAAATCACTAAATCCATACTCATCATAGCTTTCATCTATTGAAGATTGAACATTTTTTTTATAGTCTTCAGGAACTTCTTTACCAAGCTCATTACACTCTTTGCGAGCAGCTAAGAAATTTTTAGCTGATTTTACGGCCTGCTCTTTAACCCAATCAACGGCAGATTTGCCCTCAATTGAGCCTTCAGATATGAGCTTTTCCAGATCGGATCGACTGGATGCATCAATTTGCGAAGCATCAATTTTACTTGGAACACTCAGTATAGTATTTGTGACTATATACAAAAATTCTTCAGAATTTATCTCATGTTCCCCACATTTTAAAGCAAAAGTTCCACTACTAGAGCACCCGCTAAAAGCAAAAGCAACAAAACAAGGCGCTAAAACGCAACACACAGCCTTTTTGACAAAAAACCCCAGTTTATTTAAAAACATACAACACACTCCTAACTAAAATTAAATTTAACCGAGGTCATTATACCATATCTGGCGTAAAAAGTAAAGAAAATAATTTATAATTTTTTATTTTTTAGGACATAAAAATCAATTTTTGCTGTAATTTAAGTGATGCATTTTGGCTTTATGGATTGAAAAATGTTAAATAATCGCGAAATATGTCAGGATGTTACTTTAGAATTTGTGACATAAATCATTTTTATTTTGCTTTATTTTTTTTTATTTTGGCTGTTGACATATAAATTTTTGGGTACTATAATATATAGAAGCTTGCTTTTAGACACGAAAGGAAGAATGCAAAATGTCATATAGATTTACTCAAGTGACGATCAGGACAAATAATTCATTTCAAGGATTGAAAAAAATTGAAGAACTTTGGATAGACGTTTCAGCCGGGCAAATCCCCATGTTGTTTGATGATTCGGGCAATCCTTTAAAGGACATTTTTCCGGTTGCCAGATACAGTAACTATGAATCCGGCGAAGAAGGAGCCTATGATTTAAGCATTTTGGCTGTTGGCTCGGATTTTTTTCAGGATATGCAAAGTCAGGTTGAATCTGGAAAATATAAAAGATATGATGCTTGTGATCAAGATATTACTTTGTGTGTTAAATTGGCTTGGAAAAAGGTTTGGGAAGATGACGAAAATGGAAATCTCAGGCGCTCATATTCCGCTGATTATGAACAAATCATCCCGCCTAAATATTCACAAGACGGCAAGGCCCACTGCTTTTTATATATTGCTGTGGATTGATATTACTTTATGTATATGTTTGCTTCGGGTGATGACGATTTGACTTCACTTGTCAAGGATAGCTTCAAGCGCGTTTGTTTAGCTTGAA
>CADBXQ010000067.1:0-6571 GCA_902798675.1 Oscillospiraceae bacterium | reverse complement strand
TAAGTTATATATGAAACAAAACAAAAATAACCAAATTTAAAAATTATGAAAGGAAGATTATATGGCTTTTTATTATAAAGAACCTTCAAGGACTTTCAGCGAATATCTCTTGATTCCAGGCTATTCTTCGAAGGAGTGTCTTGCGCAAAATGTTTCGCTCAAAACTCCAATAACCAAATTTAAAAGAGGCAACCAGCCAGCAATATCTTTGAATATTCCTATGGTTTCCGCAATAATGCAGTCGGTTTCTGATGATAATTTGGCGGTTTCTCTGGCTCGGGAAGGCGGAATGTCTTTTATATATTGCTCTCAGTCAATCGAAGACCAAGCAGCCATGATCTTGCGCGCAAAAAGCTTTAAAGCGGGCTTTGTCATCAGCGACAGCAGCATCACTCCAGACGCGACTTTGAGGGATGTTTTGGCGCTTAAAAAGCAAACTTCCCATTCAACCATGCCTGTGACCCAAGACGGAACGCCCAATGGAAAGCTTTTGGGGCTTGTCACAGGGAGGGATTATCGCGTTAGTCGGATGCCGCTTGAAACAAAGGTTCGCGATTTCATGATCCCTTTTGAAAAGCTTGTCTATGCAAAAAAAGGGGCAGCTTTGTCCGAAGTCAACGACATTATTTGGGAGCATAAGCTAAACTGTGTTCCGGTTGTCGATGAAAATCAAAATCTTTGCCACCTGGTTTTTCGCAAAGACTATGATTCACATAAACAAAACCCGCTGGAATTGCTTGATGGTTTAAAGCGGTATGTTGTTGGAGCTGGCGTCAACACACACGATTTCAAAGACCGCATACCTGCCCTGGTTGACGCAGGAGCGGACGTTTTGTGTATAGATTCCTCTGAAGGCCACACTGAGTGGCAAAAAATGACCTTGGATTTTGTTCGAAAAAAGTATGGAGACAAGGTTAAAATTGGAGCTGGAAATGTTGTTGATCGGGAAGGCTTCAGGTTTTTAGCTGACTGCGGGGCGGACTTTGTTAAAGTTGGAATCGGTGGCGGCTCAATATGCATAACACGGGAAACTAAAGGCATTGGACGCGGTCAGTCTTCGGCGCTGATTGAGGTTTGCGCGGAGCGAGACGCATACTATAAAGAAACAGGGATATATATTCCGATTTGCTCTGACGGCGGGATTGTCTATGACTATCACATAACCCTGGCGCTTGCTATGGGAGCTGATTTTGTCATGCTGGGGAGATATTTTGCGCGTTTTGACGAAAGCCCAACCAACAAAATTTCGATCGAAGGAAATTATGTCAAAGAGTATTGGGGAGAAGGCTCAAACAGGGCGAAAAACTGGCAAAGGTATGGAGTGGATGAAGACAAAGGCTTAACATTTGAAGAAGGCGTTGATTCATATGTTCCATATGCCGGAGATTTACACAGCAACGTTGGGCAAACCATAGCGAAAATTAAAGCGACAATGTGTAGCTGTGGGGTTTTGTCTATAAAATCGCTGCAGGAAAACGCGAGGCTGACGGTTGTTTCGTCAACGTCGATAATAGAGGGCGGCGCGCACGATGTTATTCCAAGAAACACTAATTTAAAAATTCATAATTGAAGGCGGTGCGTCCTTGCGCTTGCTTAAAATTCATTTTAGAGGAGGTGCTTGGTAATAGGTTTAAAGATTTGAAAAATGAAGACAAACCAGATTTACAAAATAAAGACTTGGGCGTTGGAGTTGAGGTTGTTAGGGCGATAATTGAAACAGAGGCCGAACAGGAAGGAACTATACATAATCTGATGTTGGGCAAGGCGCGAGACGCGGAAAATTCTACTTCAAGGCTGTCATCAAGTGGGGTTGCTGTTGAAAAGTATGATGGAGGAAAGTTCGTAACTGTTTGCCCTAAGTCAAGCGTTGTTTTTGAGGACATTCCATCAACAATTGGATTGCTTGAAAAGTTAATCGGGTCGCTTATTTCTGATAGCAACCAAAATTCTTTAGTAGGCAAATGGGCTAAAGAATTAATCGAGGTTAATCCGGAATTAGCATCGAAGCTTGAAAATTTTTATAAGCTTCTTGCCGATATGCGTAAGCGAATTGACGACTCTATTAAGCCGAAAATGAAGGGCAAACGTTGTTTATTAAACAAGGATATTGATGAAATTATAGAGAAGTTGGGATGGAACGAAGAATTTGATAAGAAATTTTCAGAAATTGAGAAATCTTTAAAAGGTGAAACAAATTTAAAAGACAATGGGATAATTGTGGAATGTATACCTCTTATTAAAGAACTTAAAGATAAAATTGATGCTGTGAAACAAGGTAAATATAACGAAGGCGACAAATATGGATATTTCTATCCGGTTCAAGGTGTTAATTATAAAGAGATATACAGCGCATTAGAAAAAAAGTTAGAAAAATTAAATAAAAATCAATATGGTGAATTTAAAAATCAATATTTATTTATATATCATGATATTGTTTCAATAGATCTCTTCGACGCAAATAATATTTGGATAAAGTTAAAGGAAAAGCAGAGTAATTTTGAAAAGAAATTTTCTTCCATATTTGTTTATAGTGAATCGCGACAAAAAGGAAGATTATTTGAGTTCAGAGAAAGCGAATGGTCGTGGTATCGTGTGCCTGAAGATAAACTAATGAAACAGCAGAGAAAGTTGCTGCAGGGACAGAAGAAAAATTGAGCCCTCTGGTTTGTGCTATAACTCAAAATTTATCCTATACTCATCATCAATTAAAATGAACTCATTGTGATATTTTCGACACATTTTTAAATTATACTCATTATCTTTAATTAATTCTGTTTGTGATATTTTATTATCAACTATTCTATTTTCTATTATGTTGCTGTGTGATATTATGTCGCAAAAGTGCGCGTTTATGTATTTTTTTGTCATTACCAAGCAAATATATCGCATTTGTTTTAAATATTCTTCCGTAAAATCGTCTTTCCAGTTAAAAGGAATATAGCAACCTTCGACAGTCATATTCTGCTTATTTTCCATGGCCGTCTTTATCATCTCGCGGACAATTGGCCATAAATATGCAGTCAAATCTTCATCATCGGTTGGCGTGAGGCTGGTGTTTTTGCTGCGAATCAGGGCCATCTTTAAATGGTCTATTGATAAATAAGGATATTTGTATTTTTCAAGCAGTCTTTGAGCAAACGCTGTTTTTCCTGTGTGGGATGCGCCTGCTATTAAAATAACCATCACTAGTTCCCCCCCACCAACCATATGCTAATTATTTTTAACCAATTGAAATTTATTATAACAGTTTCAGCAATTCTTGTTTAACTTTTTTCAAATTGCCCTAGTTGTCGTTGTTTTTGCCGTTCTTCCAGCAACGAAAAAACTCTGCAATCTTTTCAGCAAAAACACCCCTCTCAACCATAATTTCAACTTCAGAAGAAAATTCTTCAGGACATATTTCCCTGCAGTTGTCTTCTAATTCTTTACGTTTCTCTTCATAAAAATCATTTATCTTTTTCGAAATATCATCTTGACGTGTTGTTAAATATCCATCAAATTCTTGTTTTTCTTCTTCATTTTCAAAGCATAGCACATATTTTTCAAAAATTTTATCCCATTTACCTATACTATCCACCAAACTACTAAAGTACGATTCAACAATTCTGCCATATTTATGGTGTTCTCTAAGTGCCTTTAGATGAGCAGAAGACAATATAGCATTTATTTTACGTTCTGGACTATTATTGAAAAAATAACAATATGAAAGCTCGCTTTGACTGTTATCAAGCTTAGGACGCACAAAGCAAAAATCCTCCCCCGTGTCTTCTATGCGATCACATATACACTCATACTTACCTTCAATTTCGCTAAGTGAGGGAAAAGACAATTCCAAACATATGCGTAAAAATTCCAATTCTTTTTTACTATCGAACGGCGGGTCCACCTCAAACAAATAGTTCGAAATTATTTTAGATTCAGTGGGAAGATACACTAAATAAAAATACGGGTTACTAACTTGTTCCGTATGCTTTATCAACCTAAATTGTTTAAATCTTTTATTTCTACAAACGACTTCCTGAAAAATATCAAAACTCCTATAATATCCACAAAGATCACTTTCCCAAGCTTCCTTTTCTTCCAGAAGTCTCGGATATTTCCATTCGTAAAACTTTTTCACAAAATATCTGGGGACAAAACTACACTCCATAACTTGCTCAACACCCGCATCCGGATTCCAATTTTTTAAAGCGCGCTCCGTATATATACAAATAGAATTCCCACCATACGTAGGCCTCATCTTTTCACCGCATTTCGAGCACATACTCTCCGTTTCTTCACCGCATTTCGAGCACATACTCTCCGTTTCTTCACCGCATTTCAGGCATTTATACTTTTTCTTTTTATGGCATTCCCAACATATATGCTTATAGCCTTTATTTATCGCTTCTTCATATCTTCCTTTTAAATTTATAATATCTTTTGCTATAATTTTAATATTTGTCTTCAAATATTTATCATATTCATTTTTTTCTCCTTCATTTTCAAAATAAATCACATATTCCTGCACCTCCTCGCGCTCGCGCAAACTTTCATTTGTTGCATCACCACCGTACATTAGCATAACATTATCAAGGTTCCACAGAATATCGTTTTTGACGAAATAATAATAATGATACTTGGGGAAATCATGATAAAGACTACTGCCACAGTCGTCACGCCAAAAACCCCACTCACGAGCTGGTCGAACAAGACTTGCTTGATATCTATCAATGTAGTCATAAATAAATTTGCTAACAAGAGAATTTTTAAAAAACAGCCTTATATATTCCGTTTCGACTTCAGTATACGTCCCATGCAAGTCACCGTATAAAGGACGCGGCGAAGGTTCTTTTGTTTGGCGCACATCTATATAAAAATCTGGACAATACTTATTGACAATAACATTATTTTTTACAAGTTCAAATTTACCCTCATATTCATCCGTATAATCGAGCTGAATTTTATCCATAAACCACCAATCGTCTTTATTTGCCAATAATATATTAAATCTCTCTTCGATGTTTAAATCTAAACCGAATCTTTTTCTATATAGCTTTTCCAACTCTCCAAAACCAGCCAACCCCTCATTGAAAGTATGCGCAGACATATCTTTTATTCTAGTATAAACATCGTTTGCCCGAACAACTTCCGATTCAGTTTCAGTTTTAACAATTATCTTTTTGATATCATCTTTTTTGATAAATTTAGATTTGTCTTTTAGCTGTAGCCCTTCTATATCTTCAGTACTAAATATTTTATCATCTTTGCAAACCCAACAACCTATATCCTTAGCACCAATACTTCCATCACATTTTCTTTCTGGATAATCTTCACTAAGATAATAAGGACAATCAGACGTAGATCTAACGATTATGACATCGACAAGGCAGCCTAGCGAACTGACCCAAACATCCAATTCTAAATCTAGATCAGGACACTTATCAGCAAACGGCAGTTCACGCAGCCATTTAGTCAATTCTGATTGCTGTTTAAAACCATTCTTTTCTCTATCTTCCTTTAATTTATAGTCCTTTTCAATCCGATTCGTAGGAACAAATCGTCCAGCCCCATGCTCTTCGTCCTTCTCACCAACACCAATTATTATATACGAATCCTCACTAGTTTCATTGTTAGCCATAGCAAGTATATGCTTTACCCACTTTCCTTTGTCCTCATACCACTGACGCTTAAAATCCCAAGTTTTTCCTTCCTTTCCCAACTTTATCAAATCACTTATTTTTTTAATCAGTTCTTCTTTTGTCAATTTCATTTATATTAATTCCACCTCGATTTGATCAAACAACCTGAAGCCTTTTGCTGGAGCTGCTAACCGGAATCGAACCGGTGACCTCATCCTTACCAAGGATGTGCTCTGCCGACTGAGCCATAGCAGCAAAACCAAGGAGTGGCAGGGGCAGAAGGAATCGAACCCTCGGCACGCGGTTTTGGAGACCGCTGCTCTACCGACTGAGCTATGCCCCTACAAAATAAAAAAATGGTGGGCCTTCAGGGACTCGAACCCCGGGCCAACCGGTTATGAGCCGGTTGCTCTAACCAACTGAGCTAAAGGCCCCCAATATACATCTTCAACATAAAAACTAAGCTTCATCAAACCCACATTCAAAGGCTGTGGTGACCCGTACGAGAATCGAACTCGTGTCGCCGGCGTGAGAGGCCGGTGTCTTAACCGCTTGACCAACGGGCCCAAATGGTGCGCCATCGGGGATTCGAACCCAGGACCCACTGATTAAGAGTCAGTTGCTCTACCAACTGAGCTAATGGCGCGAGCTAAAGCTAAAAACGACTTAATGGCTCCTCCTGTTGGACTCGAACCAACGACCCTGCGGTTAACAGCCGCATGCTCTACCGACTGAGCTAAGGAGGAATATAAAAATAACTAAACACTCAATGTCTTGCTAAAAAAATACATTAACAAAGGTATATGGTAACCCCCCAAAAGCCACGGGAACAACTAAATCCAAAAAAACAGAACATCAAGTGAATAATTATTATATTGGCGGCATCAACCTATCTTCCCCAGCCGTCTCCAGCTAAGTATTTTCGGCGCAAATGAGCTTAACTTCTGTGT
>CADBXQ010000066.1 GCA_902798675.1 Oscillospiraceae bacterium | reverse complement strand
CGGATTCAAGAAGGATTGCTCTTCGTGTTTGGGACACCCTTCTCTGCTAAAGGACTCACAGTTCCCGGTAGAACTTTGTCGCACCGGCGATCTCTTCTTTTGTCGGATGGCCCTTGGCAATACCACCTACGAGTTTGAATGGACCGAAGGTGTCGAAACCCAGGCAGTGGTATGCTCCCAACTCATGGCAGTGCTTCTTCTCTGCGATCTCACGAATGCTTTTCAGGAATCCGCCGACCGGTGCCCCATGAGTGTATATATAGAACACATCCCTGTTCTCTGGCAGATACTCAGCAGCAAAGGACAGAATCTGTTTGGCAAAACTGCTGAAGTAGATACCGGAAGCAAAACCGATACGATCAAACGACGCCAAGTCAGCATCCGGGTGCTCTGTCACATCGATCAGCGTTACTTTTTCTGTAGCCGCAATAGCATCCAGCAGTCTTTTCGTATTTCCATGGTGCTTGGAATAATAAACAATGGTTGTTCTCATTGATGTTCCCTCTTGTGAAGTCCGACTCATATGATTGAGGCACCTAATGCTTGCCGTACCCAAGTCATTTAGGATTCCATCATCCCATTTTATTATACCCAAAACCGATTGAAAGACAATGTATGTAACGTAAACATATAAAACATGGGGGCACGATACTTTCCCTTTTACTGCAGGATGTACAGTATAATCCGACGCATTTTGCACTCGGTAGTCATCCTGGGCTGCCAGTTGGACTTGGATTATGCCGACGCATCTAATTATGATACTTTGCGTAAGTTTCTGGTTTTTGCAAAGGATGAAACAATTCTCAACCTCCCCGTCATGTCTGACCGCGAAAAACGCTTGAAAAAGCCATTTATTTGAGTATAATAGTAAGACCCGAGGGGGAAACCTCAGGTTTATCATACAAAAGCCTTCTCTCCGGCTTTGCGCGAAGCCGCGCGCCGGAATGACAGGAAGTGAGATATATGTTGATTAACAAAACAATGATGCAATACTTTGAATGGTACCTGCCCAACGACGGCCTGTGGTGGCGGCGCTGCGCAGCCAAGGCGACCAATCTGCGCGACCTGGGCATCACCCAGGTTTGGCTGCCACCCGCCTACAAGGGCACCAGCCAGGCGGACGTGGGCTATGGCGTCTACGATATGTACGATTTGGGCGAGTTCGACCAGAAGGGCACCGTCCGAACCAAATACGGCACCAAGGAGGAATACCTTGGAGCCATCAACGCTTTCCACAAGGCCGAGATAGGCGTTATTTTAGATTGGGTTCCGGCGCACTTTCCAAAGGATTCTCACGGGCTATATAGATTTGATGGCAGTTGCTGCTATGAACATGTTGATCCGCGCAAAGGGGAACACTATTCGTGGGGGACGTGTGTTTTTGACTTTGGAAAAAATGAAGTTGTTTCGTTTTTGATTTCCTCTGCAAACTATTGGGCGAGCGAGTTTCATGTTGATGGGCTGAGGGTTGATGCGGTTGCTTCAATGCTATATTTAGACTATGACAGGAAAGACGGCGAGTGGGTTGCAAATGCGCATGGAGGCAAAGAAAATCTGGATGCGGTTGAATTTTTGAGAAAACTAAACGAAAAAGTCCTAACAAAAAACCCGAATCTCATTATTATTGCTGAAGAATCAACGGCTTGGCCGATGGTGACTTTGCCAAAAAGTGTTGGAGGTTTGGGATTTAACTATAAATGGAATATGGGCTGGATGAACGACACTTTAGACTATTTGTCTCTGGATCCATATTTTCGAGCTGGAAACCATCAAAAGCTCATTTTTTCGATTTGGTATGCGTTTTCGGAAAATTATATCCTCCCAATTTCTCACGATGAGGTTGTGTATGGTAAAAAGTCTTTAATTGAAAAAATATATGGGGATTATGACCAAAAATTTGCCGGTTTGAGGGCATATTTAGGTTTTATGATTGCTCATCCGGGAAAGAAACTTTTGTTTATGGGCCAAGAATTTGGTCAGATTAATGAATGGGATTTTAAAAAGCAGTTGGATTGGGAGCTGCTTGAAAATTCAAGGCACAAGAAATTTCAATTTTATGTTAGAAGTTTAAATAAATTCTATTTGGATCATGTCGAACTGTGGGATAATGACGCAAGCAGGGACAGTTTTCGCTGGATTTCAAATGACGACAGCAAAAACAATGTGATATCTTTTAGGAGAATTGGCGCAAACGGAAACGAGCTGATTGCTGTTTGTAATTTTTGCCCAAGAACATACGAAGAGTATCGAATAGGGGTTCCCTTTAATTGCCAGTATTCTGAAATATTTAACTCTGATAAAAAATCTTATGGTGGATATGGGATTTCACACAAAACGAAAATTTTTGCTGATAAAATTCCTTTTCATGGATATGAATATTCGATTAAATTAAAAATTCCATATATGAGCGTTGTATATTTAACTCCAAACCAGAAAAACTCAAGTTGATTTTTTGAAAAATCCAAAGGAGGGAAATGATGTTTGCGAAAAAAGAATGTGTTGCTATGCTTTTGGCTGGGGGGCAGGGAAGTCGGCTTCGCGCTTTAACTCGAAAAATGGCAAAGCCCGCGGTTTCATTCGGCGGCAAATACAGGATAATAGATTTTGCGCTTTCAAATTGCGTCAATTCCGGCATAGACACCGTTGGCGTTTTAACGCAGTATTCTCCCTTTTTTTTGAATGAATATATAGGAACAGGCGAGCCTTGGGATTTAGACAGGCTTTATGGCGGGGTTCACATCTTGCCGCCCTATGAAAGTGCAAAAGGAGCGAAGTTTTACAACGGAACAGCAAATGCAATATATCAAAATATGGGCTTTATTGAAAGATATGGGCCTGAGTATGTTTTGATATTGTCGGGCGATCATATATATAAAATGAACTATGACGCCATGCTCAAACACCACAAGCAGATGGGCGCTGATTGCACTATAGCTGTTTTGGAGGTTTCCAAGCAAGACGCGAGCAGGTTTGGAATAATGAGCTGTGATGAGGATGGATTTGTTTTTGAATTTGAAGAAAAGCCGAAAAATCCAAAGACCAATCTCGCCTCAATGGGAATATATATTTTCAACTGGAAAATTTTAAAAGAGCTTTTAACGGAAGATGAGCGAAATTCAAAGTCTGGAAATGATTTTGGACAGGACATAATCCCCAAAATGCTCGAGAAAAATTTTAGACTTTTAACATATAATTTTAATGGATACTGGAAGGACGTTGGAACGATTGAAAGCTTGTGGAAAGCGAATATGGATCTTCTTGAAAGCGACAGTTTGCTGAACCTTCATAATTCGTGTTGGAAAATATACACAAGAAATGCTGCATACCCGCCTCATTATGTTGGATATGGATGTGAAGTCAAAAATTCGATAATAACTGAAGGCTGTCAAATATATGGCGACGTTTCTTGTTCGGTTCTTTCTCCAGGGGTTTTGGTTGAAAAAGGCGCGTCCATAAAAAAAAGCATCATCATGGCGGATTGCGTCATTAAATCTGGCGCAAATGTTTCATATTCAGTCGTTGGCGCAGATTGCTATATCGGCAAAAATACATCAATTGGAATCAATAAACCTAAAATTAATGATTTAAATGAAAGAAAAATAACAGTTATTGGCCCAAACACAAAATTTAGTGACAACACTTTGATATTATCTAAATATATGGATTAATCAAAAAACATTTGAATTTTAGGAGGAGGGTTATGTTAATCAATGAAAGGATGGTTGGGGCTATAATTTTTGCGAATATGCACGACTTTTCCATAGAAGACCTAACAAAAAACAGAACATTTGCGTCGGTTCCTTTTGGTGGAAGATATCGAATGATAGACTTTCCTCTGTCCAACTCAATCAACGCCGGAATTATCGACATCGGAGTGATAACCAAATCAAATTATCGGTCGCTCATGGAGCATATTGGCAACGGAAGCCAGTGGGACTTAGCGCGAAAAAGAGGGGGATTGAAGCTTTTGCCGCCATATGGCAACAAAAATTTTGGAATATATCACGGAAAACTTGAGGCTTTGGGGGCGGCTCTGGATTTTTTAAAATATAACCCCTGCAAATATATTCTTTTGAGCGACTGCAATTTGGTTGCAAATATAGACTATTCAAAAATTGTTGAGCAGCACATTAAAAGCGCCGCAGATGTTTCGATTGTATATAAAAATGATTTTTTAACCAGCGACATTTCAAAAGATGCTGTTGTTTTAAATTTTGATGATGATAATATGCTAAAAGAAGTTGTGATTAATCCTCAAACTAGCGGGCGGTTTAACCTTTCGCTCAACATTTTAGTTTTTAAGCGCAATTTTTTGAGGCAGTTAATAGCAAATTCAATATGTCTGGGTGAATATAAACTGGATCGTGATTTTTTGCAGAAAAAATGCAGAAAATATAAGATACAGGGCTACCGCTATGATGGGTATGTTAGGATCATATCATCAATAAAATCCTACTATGACGCCAATATGGAATTGCTTAAAAACCAAGCCAGGCAAAAAGTTTTTGATTCAGCTCGCCCAATATACACAAAAGTTCGAGATGAGGCTCCTGTGAAATATGGCTCAAACGCCAGAGTAGTCAACAGTTTTATTGCAGACGGATGCATAATTGATGGATATGTTGAAAATTCTGTTATTTTTAGAGGATGTCAAATTTCTTCGAATGCATGCGTTAAAAATTCGATATTAATGCAAGCAACTCAAGTTGACTCAGATTGCAATATAGAATATGTGATAAGTGACAAAAATGTTAAAATCCGAAAGGGCCAAACTTTGATTTCAGCAAGTCCATACCCGATATATATTGCAAAGAATAAAATTATTTAGAGTTTTTTGGCATATATTAATTATATTAGAAAACAAGATTTCTTTTGGATTTGTTTTAGGGACGGATTAGTATGAAAATATTATTTGAGAAAAAATGTCATATATTTGTCACTTTAACGTTGTTTTAGGCTGGAGAAATCAATATTGTGGGGTATATCAATATAATCATGACGGAGTTGTGTTTTATTTTATTGATAACGAATATTATTTCAAAAGAGACGGAATGTATGGGTTTTATGATGAAGCAGAGAGGTTTGCGTTTTTTTCAAAAGCAGTTTTAGACATAATCGAATATATTGATTATCAGCCAGATATTCTGCATTGCCACGATTGGCACACAGCGATGGTTCCTGTATATTTTAATATGTTTTATCGCCAAAAAGACAAATATTCTAAAATAAAAACCATATTCACAATTCACAACATTGAGTATCAGGGCAAATATGGCATGGAAATTTTACAAGATGTTTTGGGGCTTCCCGAAAGCGCAAAGGGTTTAATGCAATATGATGGTTGTTTAAATATGGTTAAAGCGGCGATTGAGTCTTGCGATAAGCTAACAACCGTCAGCCCAACATATTCAGATCAGCTTAAAACGCCGTTGTTTGGATGTGGACTGGATCGAGAATTTATCAACCAAAGACATAAATTTTGTGGTATTTTGAATGGAATAGACTATGAGATTAATGATCCAAAAACCGATCCTTTAATATATAAAAACTATTCTTGTCAAGACATATCAGGCAAGGATGAAAACAGGAAGAAGCTTTGTCTTGAGATGGACATGTCAGACGACTATCGGCCGGTTGTTGGAATTGTTTCGAGGATGGTTTCCCATAAAGGCATGGACCTCATTAAATGCAGCCTTGAGCATCTAATATGTAGTGGGTTTAAATTTGTTGTTCTTGGCTCCGGAGAATATGTTTTTGAAAGCTTTTTTAATGACATGCATAATCGATATCCGCGTCAGATGGCGGTTTATATTGGATATAATAAGCCTTTGTCTAAGAAAATATATGCTGGAAGTGATATTTTTTTGATGCCATCTCGGTCGGAGCCTTGTGGAATATCTCAATTGATCGCGCT
>CADBXQ010000065.1 GCA_902798675.1 Oscillospiraceae bacterium | reverse complement strand
ATGAATCTTTCACAGCCACAAATCTCGATCTGGGCGACGAAACAAAACAACTCCGCGCAGACATCTTCAACAAAGCTGTTAAAGACCCTGAAATCAAGGCTATCTTCGCATTTTGCGGAGGCTCCGGAACCATGCAAACGCTAGACAAAATTGACTATGATTCGTTTAGGCAAAACAACAAAATCTTTGTGGGTTTTAGCGATGAAACAGCCGCTGAACTCGCAATCCTGAAAAAATCGGGAGTAATAACCTTCCACGGTCCGCTGCTTGGGTCAACCCTGAATTATAAAAAAGACAAAACATTTGATAATTTAATACAAATATTGACAAATCCTCAAGATAAAACAGAAATTTATAATACCATCTGCTTTTCTTTTCAAACGGTCGGCTTTTATTTTTCGAAGAAACGGAAGGATCTGCCCACGGAATCCATCGAATACTTTGGCAATTCAAACTCGCAGGAATTTTGGACAAGCTTTCGGGGGTCGTCATCGGGACATTTTCAAAATCCAACCAAGAAGCCATGCTAGAAGCGTGTTTTGACGTTTTGAAGGAATATGATTTTCCAATTCTATATAACGTCCACGCCGGCCACATCGAAAATCCCCTAACCATTCCGATCGGCGCCAGAGCAACAATTCAAAAGGATAAACTGATAATAGACCAGCCTTTTATTAAATGAAACTTTCTCAAATTCATTCACAATTAATTCTCATACAATAATAAATATGACAAAAATCATATAAATTCAATCCAGTCTCAAACAAAACCAACATCACATAATGCTTGTTATACGGAAAATATAATAAAATCACGTGATATATGTGTTTTATTCGCGAATTAAATAGAACTTTGTTTTTTTAACCGCCTCTTTAATTAATTTTTCAACGTCTAGATTTTTTTCAGCATTCTCAACGTCAGATAATCGTGGCTTGGTCCGGGGATGTTTGGGGGTGAAAACAGTGCAACAATCTTCATATGGCAGGATTGAGGTTTCAAAAGTGCCTATTTTTCGCGCCAAACTGACAATTTCCGATTTATCCATACCGATCAATGGCCTAAAAACCGGCAAAGAACATGCAGAATTTGTGCATAAGGTGGCTCCAAGGGTTTGGCTTGCAACCTGCCCCAGGCTCTCCCCCGTGACAATCGCCTGAATATTGCAGTAGCCTCGACTATTTTGATGGTTAATTATTGCTTGCGAAATTTTCATCATCATCCTTCGAAGGATTATCGTCATCAAATCTTTTGGGCACTTTTTGTGTATTTCTTCTTGAAATTCAGCAAAGTCAACGCAATGAAACGGTATGCAGTCACACCATCTGCATAGCCGAGAAACCAGCTTTTCTGTTTTTTTTAGGGCTCGTTCGCTTGTATATGGAGGGCTCGCAAAGTGAATCGCCTGGAGCTTTAAACCTCTTTTTGCCATCATCCACCCCGCAACAGGGCTGTCAATTCCGCCCGAAATCAGAAGCATTCCATCGCCGCCACAGCCTTGAGGAAGCCCTCCTGCCCCCGAAAACTTCTTTGAATATATGTATGCGGCCTTATCGCGAATTTCAATGTTAACAACAGCATCCGGTTTATTCACGTCAACGCGCAAATTCGAAAATTTATCCAGCAAAAATTCGCCCATTTCAGCGCAAATCTGCGGAGATTTTAGGGGAAAACTTTTATCCGACCTGCGAGCCTCAACCTTAAAAGTTTTGCATATTTTTAGGTGATCCTGTAGATAATTTTTAGCAACAGACTTGATTTTGTCGAAATTTTTTGGCGCTTTGGCTGCCCGTGAATAGGATGCTATTCCAAAAACAGTTGATATTTTTTTTTCGACCAAGTCCATGTCGCATTCTTCCAAAGGCTCAACAGTTAGCGTGGATTGAGCGTTTTCATATCTGAATTTTCCAAGCAATTTGAGCTTTTGCTTAATGTTTTTGATCAAGCGATTTTCAAAATCAGACCGATTCAAGCCTTTTAGAGCGATTTCGCCTTCTTTTATCAAAATAACTTCATCCATACATAAACTTCCTTTTTATTAGATTAAAAATGAACAAAATCAATTTAACATGACTTTATCAGCTTTTTTTGACCTTGTTCTATAGCATCAACAAGCATATCAATTTGAGAAATTGTGTTTTCGGGCGAAAAACTTATTCTTATCGCACAATCTTCCCGCGCTTTAGAATATCCCATACTTTGCAAAACGCCGCTTTTCCTGGCTCCCGAACAAGCCGACCCAGACGAAACAATAAACCCATTTTGCTCCAAAAAATGCAGCATAATTTCAGAGCGAATTCCTTTTATCGACATATTCACTATATATGGAGCGCAACCGGCGGGCGAATTAATATATATATCGCTGCTATCTTTTATTTTTCTCACAAGATGATTTTTCAGCGAATGATAATGTTTCAAAGAATCATCCATTCTCTCTCGATTGATTTTAGCAGCAAGGCCAAACGCAGCAATTGCCGGAACCGCCTCTGTCCCCGAGCGAAAATTGTTTTCCTGGCCTCCTCCAAAACTTCTTTTTAAAATTTTTGTCCCCTTTCGAATATATAGCCCTCCAACTCCCTTAGGCGCATTGATTTTGTGGCCCGAAAAGGAAGCCAGATCTATTTTCAATTTCGAAAGATCCAGCGGCATTTTGCAAAAAGACTGAACAATATCCACATGAATCAGCAAATTTGGATTTTTCAGTTTGGCCTGCTTTGCAATTTCTTCAATCGGAAGAATCAGCCCGTTTTCATTATTAACATGGATCAAACTGATCAAAAAAGTTTTTTCATCAACTTCATTTATAAGATTCTTTGAAAAATTTTCAACATCTTTAGGAAATATTCTAACAACGCTATATCCCTGTTCTTCAAATTTTTCAACACATTTAGCAGTAGAGGCGTGCTCGATGGACGTTGTGATTATTTTTTTCCCTGTGTGTTTTGAGTTTTTCAGAGAACCAAAAAGCGCCATGTTCACGCTTTCTGTTGCGCAAGAAGTGAAAATTATCTCACTTGGTTCACAATTTAAAACATCTGCTATTGATTTTCGAGCAGAATCTAAAATTTCCTCCGCCTCAAGCCCCATTTTATGCAAAGAAGAAGGATTTCCATACATCTGCGTCATACACTTTAAAGCCAAATCAGCCGCCGGTTTTAAAACTTTCGTTGTGGCTGCATTATCAAAATAATACATGCGTCCCTTCCTCTAAAATTAATATACAGCTTCATAAATATTAGACATTATTATGAATTTTCAAGAACCCCAGAATGGCTGTCGAGCGGCCCACCCTCAAGCGGCGGCGGATTTCTTTCAATATACTCATCCGGCAAGATGTCGTCATATATGAACGCATTAATCAGCTGCCCAGCATATTTTAGATTATAATAGACGGTTGACTTATTTATCCCATTAAGTGAATAATGATAGTCTCTATCTATAGTATATTCAACCATAGGGACCCTATTTTGCAAAACAGATATATTATCGTTTTTTAATATTTTTGACAGCTCTATGATTTTGTTTAAATCCAGAGAAGTTTTCATGTGCTGCAAAAATATATCGACCAAGCCGAGAATTTCATTATATGGCATATTTTTTGCTTTTTCAAACAAAACCTCCAAAACCGCTCTTTGGCGATCAGTCCGGCCATAGTCATCGCTTTGCCCATTTTGATTGGCCTTTTTGCGAATTCGCGCATATTCAATCGCTTGAATTCCATTTAGCGTCACGTCTCCATATCCCTCAACCATCGGACAATGCTTATGACCCTGAGTGCTGGCGATCAGTCCGTTAATATGCTCTGCTTCTTCCTTTGTTATGTTTAGCTTGACTCCTCCAACCATGTCAATTATTGCCGACAGTCCTTCAAATTTTATTGAAACATATTCTTTTATATTCAAATTGAAATTGCGATTTATTGCTTTTAAAGTCGTTGCTGCGCCTCCATTTCCAAAGGCTTCATTTAATTTAGTATAATACGACTTTTTTCCATTAGGCTCAACTTTAACCAAACTGTCTCGCAAAATTGAGGTCAGTTTAATTTTATTTCGATTTGCGTCTATGCTTGCAATGATTATCGCATCAGAAGTTCCATTATCATCAACTCCAAGCAGCGCAATGTTGACGATTGCTTGATCACCCTCAAAAAATTGCTCTTTGTCTATTCCGATGTCGTCATTTGTCAGGTCGTCATGTTGAAATTTTGACAAAATCGAAAAAGCATAGCACGCGACAAAAAATATGACTGAGGCCAAAAAAACAGCAGCAAAAGCAACAACAAATTTCCCGATTTTTCTTGCTCTTTTTCGGCGTCCATCAGGCCTATATCTGCGCGCTAAACCGGGCCTTGAGCGAACATTTTTTTCAGAAGGCCGATTAGTTCTAACATAACGAATCTTTTGGGAACTAGAAGATCTTTTTTTTCTTTCTCCATGACCCATATTTTTGTTTGTCATATATAACACACCCTTTCAGCCCAAAATATATGAGTATGATCAAAATTCACACAAAAAACACTCCTCTTCCCAAAACTCAAGCCCACGTCTCAATTCCGTTAAACACGAGTGAATTATAGCAAATTTAAAGTATTTTGTCAAACTTTTGTTTAAAAAATTCCAAAAATATATTTCGCAAAGCATAAAAAATATCGAACATTTTTGCGAGGTAACAAAATTTTGAGATGCTTCACAGTATTTATTTTGTGCATTTTTTTCACACAATCAACATTAAAAATTAATTTTTTATAACCCAAAACCCAGAATTCGAAATTAATTTACTACAGTAAGCAAAAAAACGCGCAAATCCACCAATTGTACTATTTGATTTAACCGCCCTCAAGGACGTCAGCCTACCGCTTGTTGAGGGCAGCTTTAAAAGAGACGAGAAAACTCAGAAAGATTTAATATTACAGTTGGTTGTGAGCTGGCGGCGGTTTGCCTGTTCTTTGCATTGTTTTTTAGAATTTAGTCAAGCATATTTGAAATTATTGAAGATTTTCATTAAAAAGCCGGGTGTTTTAAGAACTGCTTTAAATAGGGACAAATATAACACATCCAAAATTTATATTTGTCTTGATTATATATAAAAATTTGTATATAATTAATAACATAGGCAGTTATGCTGAAAGAATAATAAAAATGTGTTTTGATTTTAATTTTTTAAAGCAAAGGGGGTTTTTATGAAAATATCAAAAGAATATTTAAAAAATGAGATTGTCTTCGCCCTCGGTCAACTCAGGACAGCTCCACAAGATGCTTCGGTTGAGCAGTTTTATAAGGCGCTTGCGATGACCGTTAACAAAATTTTGAAAACCAAGGCCCGTCATTTTAAAGCTCAAAATTTGTCAACAGGGCGCAAGCAAATCAATTATTTAAGCATTGAGTTTCTTATTGGCAGGTCTTTGAGAAA
>CADBXQ010000064.1 GCA_902798675.1 Oscillospiraceae bacterium | reverse complement strand
CTGAAAACCGGTAATAATACGATTGCCTTTTTCTGTATCAGGGATGTATATTATAGAAGAAACGCCAAACTCAACCAGTTCAGTTTTTTGTGAACCCCGTCAACAGTCAGAACCATTGTTGCGTCAGAACGCCCAACCGTTTCGTCCTCACGCTTATCAAGACCAAACAGCGCTATGTTGATCACGTTATTGTTTATTTTATCTTCAGACACCAGTCCAAGATTTTCGGGATTTCTATTAAAATCATTATTAACATTTAAATCTTTCAAATAGTATAAAAAAGCTGAAACAATTCCTCCAATCAACAATGCTAAGATCACAGAGACAACACAAAAAATCCTTAACAATTTGCGTTTTCTCCTGGCGCCACGCCTTTTTGCCTTTGCATATCGCATCCTGCTCGCCTTTTTATCTCGATTTGCTTGTTCATATATATCGCTAAAAGTTCGCTTATTGGCGGAGTTTCTGACGCCGCGCGAACTGTTTTTATATGAATTTTTTCCATTTTGATTCATTATGTTAAAATTCCTTTCACAGTAAAAAACAATACAGTTTTATTATATCACTTTTCAAAATTTTTGTCAAATTTAATTGCTTTTTTTAACTGAAATTGTGGATTTGTCAATTGTTTTCAGCGCATTGGCTTAGCGATATATAACCCTTTGTCACCACACTTTGACCTGATTGAATGTTGTGAAAATTTTAGATTTGGGTTATATTTGTTCCATTAATCCCGCTGCTGAAAATATTCGAATTCAATTTAAAAAACATGACTTTTTTGAAGCCATCCTCAAATTCGTCTTTCTAAAACGATGAAAAAACGAAATAAGCGCCGCCGGCTCACAACCAACTGTAATATTAAATCTTTCCGAGCCTCCCAAGCCTTTTGAAAATTCCCATAACAAGTGGTAGGTAAATTCCGAGGTTAAAAAAAGTCCGATAACTCGAATTTTGTCGATGATAGCGCAATTAACGGAAATTTTTGGACGCTTAACCTACCACCACTTGAGGACAGCTTAAAAAAGCCCAGCGGATTGAATTGAGGTTTTATTGCATGGTTTATGGTGAGCCGGCGGCATTCACCCAGTTTTTACATTGTTTTTGGGAGCGCGATCAAGGATATTGAAAATATTCGGATTTTTTCGAAAAAAGCTTGATTTTTAAAGAAAGGGATATTGGGACAAATATAACCAAATTTAATAATGAAATTTGTGGCTTTTTGCGATTTCACCTAACATAAACCGTTTCGCCTCACTAGATCCATTCACAAATTGCCGATTTTTTCATTAAAAATTGTTGACATTCAATTTAACCTGTGCTAAAATGCGGGAAAATGCTGTTTTTAGGAGATGGTTTATTTGCAAAAATTTTCAGTTAGGTCTATGGTGGTTTGTGCCATTTGCTGCGCTTTAACCTGCGTTTTATCAATGTTTTCAATTCCAATCCAGCCTGTTCCAATAACTTTAGCAACACTTGCTGTGTATATTTCAGGAGCTTTCATGGGGCCGATATATGGCGCGCTCAGCCAGGTTTTATATCTGGTTTTAGTTTTAGTTGGCATTCCATGCACTGCTAAATTAGTTGGCGGCGTTTCGGTTTTTACTGGCCCAACTGCGGGTTTTTTGGTTGCCTATGTTCCAACAGCTTTCGTCATCGGGCTTTTATATGGATATTGTCGAAAAAAATTTAAAAACGAGCCTAGAAAGATTTTTGGCTTGGTTGCGGCCTTGCTTTTGGGAACGGTTGTTTGCTATGTTTTTGGCCTCCTGTGGTATATGGTATATAGTGGGGTTGACATATACAAAGCCTTTTTGGTCTGCGTTTTGCCGTTTTTATTGGGCGACGGGCTAAAAATTGTCGTGGTGGCTTTAATTGTTCCCAGGATTGAGAAAATTATCAGCGTTGATTTTTATTAATTTATGAATAATTTTAGTTATAGGTGAATTAGTTTATGAAAAAAAAATTAATCACGCCAACTTTAGAATATTTAAAATTTGGTAACGTTTTTTCTGGAGGAGTCGAAAATTTTAACTTTAAAATGTTTCCGGACGTTTGTGAAAATAAAGTTAAAATTGTTGTTTGGGAAGGCAAAAATTGCTGTGAAAAAAGCAAATCCCTGTTTGAAGAAACCTTTGATTTGTCGCCCGGCGGATTCGAGAAAGCAATTGCTTGGCTAGATGATAAATATGCAAGCGCAGACATCAAATAAAGACTTTTTTTATTAATTTAGTATGTATTTTAAAATAATTGATATATTATAATTAATATATACTTTAAAATGAAAGAAGGCATGTGATGAATTGTAAAAAATTTATCCGTCTGTTTGTTGTTTTCGCAATTTTCTCAACTAGCGTCATAATGGGGCTTGTCTGCTACTATTCAATCATTGTTCAGGACAACTATATGGTGTATAGCGGACAAAGCGTTAGGTTTAATTTGTTTGGCGCTAGATTGTCTGAGGTTAAAAATCAAATTCCAGCAAGCTCAAATGCAAAATATGATAAAAATTTCAACCTGTCTCTTTTTGGAATAGTGCCTATAAAAAAGATTCACGTCAAAGAGCTGGATAAAGTCAAGGTTATTCCCTGCGGGGCTCCGTTCGGGGTTAAATTTTTGGCGGATGGCGTTATGGTTGTTGATATAAAAAACGTCTCGTGTGAAAACGGAGAAAAATCGCCAGCGAAAGAGGCGGGGCTTAAAGTTGGAGATGTGATAACTTCTGTTAACGGAAAAAAAGTCAGCAGCAACAACCAACTGAGGGAAATTGTCTCAGCAGGGGGCGGCAGGGTCATAAATTTGAAATATCAGCGAGATTTTAAAGAACACAAAACGCAGCTTAAGCCGGAATATTCAAATTGCGATGAAAAATGGCTTGCTGGGCTTTGGGTTCGAGACAGTTCAGCCGGAATCGGGACGCTCACTTTTTTCACAGAAAGCGGAATTTTTGGCGGCCTGGGGCATCCAATATGCGATGTTGACACAGGAAACATCATGCCCCTTGGAAGCGGCGAAATTGTTGGCGCATGCATAAACGAAGTCAAACAAGGGTCAGCGGGATGCCCCGGGGAAGTCTGCGGAACATTTTCTGGGGATGGACCGATTGGAAACGTTAAAATTAATGATGACTGCGGATTATTTGGCAAGCTAACAAAACCAATATGTTCCCATGAGCCGGTTTTAATTGGCCTGAAACAGGAAGCGATGATTGGAAAAGCCAGCATATATAGCACATTAGCGGGAAACACTCCAAAAAAATATGAAATTGAGATTGAATCCATAGATTTTAGCCACAAAACCAGAAACTATGTCATAAAAATAACCGACAAAGAGCTTTTAAAAAGCGCGGGCGGAATCGTTCAGGGAATGAGCGGAAGCCCGATAATTCAAAACGGAAAACTAATCGGCGCCGTGACTCACGTCTTTGTTAATGATCCAACGAGAGGATATGGCGTTTTTGCTGAAACTATGGTTGAAAAATCCGCAAAAATTCCAAACTAGTAATAAATTCCAAATTGGCTGCATATATCATTATTTAGGAGGGCAATTGGTTGAAAAAATTATCAATCCTAATCATATTTTTTTTATTCTTTTCATTATTTCTAAATGGATGTAAAAATTTTAGAGAAACAGACAATGACTATTTCGAAAAAAAACAAGACTTCAGCGTTTCGGCAAACTGCAAACAAAACGCATCAAGCTACAAAATGAAAATCGAAAAAAATGGAAGCCAGATTAAATTAACCTATCTCTCTGGAAAATATGTCGAAGGACTGACATTTTCATTTAACACCGAAACTGACAACGCATCATACGCCGGGCTGGAGACGGCTAAAGACAGCGAAACCCTTTTTAAAGCAACAACCCCCGCAGCAATTTCAAAAGCAATTCAAGACTATATGTCAAAGCCAGGAGAAAACATCGAAGCAACAACAGAATACGGAGATTATCAAGCAAAAATCGACAAAACAAGCGGACTTCCCAAGACGCTAAAACTGAAAAATCAAAACTTCAGCTGCTCTTTTGACTGAATAAAATCACAATATTCCCAATTTTTCATACACAGATCGAAGAGTTTTCCTCGCCATTTCAGAAGCCACTTCAGCCCCCTTTTGGCAAATTCTAATAAGCTCCCCTCGATCCTTGACAAGATGACAGTACTCATCCTGGATTGGCGCCAGAGTTTTTGCAACAAGTTCCCCAACAGCAACTTTGAATTCGCCATAGCCTTTTGCTTCAAACTTTTTTTCAACCTCCTCAACGCCAAGATCCGAGAGCGCGGAATATATCGCAAGCAAATTTGAAATTCCCGGCTTATCTGGGCTATAGTATATTCTGGCCTCAGAATCAGTCACAGCTTTTTTAAATTTGTTGATTATATCGTCAGGCCGATCCAAAATTGAAATAAAACCGTTTTTGTTTTTATCAGACTTTGACATTTTTGAGGTTGGATCCGCCAGACTCATAACTCGATCTCCAAACTCGGAAACATATGGCTGCGGCAGTTTAAAGGTTTGGCCATATAAATTGTTGAATCTGTTCGCTATGTCTCGGGTTATTTCAAGATGCTGCTTTTGATCTGCTCCGATTGGAACAAAGTCAGATTGATATATCAAAATGTCGGCAGCCATCAAAACAGGATACCCAAACAATCCCGCGTTGATGTTGTCTGAATTTTTCAGGCTTTTGTCTTTAAATTGAGTCATGCGACTCAGCTCGCCAAACTGCGTGTAGCACTGCAAAACCCACGAAAGCTGGGAATGCTCCGGAACTTGACTTTGTATAAAAACCAAACTCTTTTCAACGTCAACCCCGCAGGCCAAAAGCATAGCAACGCAATCAAGCGTTAATTTTTTCAACTTTTGAGGATCCATCCGAACCGTGAGCGAATGCAAATTAGCGATGAAATAAAGGCATTTATAGTCCTCTTGGAGCTTTTTCCAATTTTTTATGGCGCCTATATAGTTCCCAAGGGAGAAAATCCCGGTCGGTTGTATGCCGCTCATAATAATCTTTCTTTTTTCACTACCACAAAACACGCAAAACCGAATAACGAAACAAAAAACTCTTCTTTAATCATATCACAAAAACAACTAAATGTCAATAAAATTTTGAAATTTTTTTGTTCTGCATTTTGTGTTTTAAAAATTAATGTGGTGAGCATTTTTTAGAGGCAGCCGAATAAATCATATCAAACTAAAAAATTTTCAAATATTTTGAATTTAGATTATATTTGTCCCGATTCAATCTTTCTTCTAAAAATATTAGAGCGAAATCAAAAAACCACTCCATATTCAAACCACCCTCAAAAACATCCTAAAAAACAATGATAAAACGAATCGAAATACCGCCGGCTCACCATCAACCATGAGGGCTGAATCTGATTTAAAAAGCCAAGCCCCTTCAAGCCATCCGTAACAAGTGTTAGTTAAACGTCCTGAATTGGCACTTTATGGCGCCCACCTACCGCCTGTTGAGGACAGCTTCAAAAAGCCACAAAACTCTAAAAAGCAAGATATCACAGCTGGTTGTGAGCGGGCGGCGCTTCCCCTGCCCTTGCATTGTTTTTTAGAACTGGCTCAAGGATTTTCGAAAATTTGAGGTTTTTTCAGCAAACAGTTGAATTTTTCAAAAAAAGCTTTACATGAGACAAATATAACCCAAAATTTTGAAATTTTTTTACTCTGCATCTTTTTTCTTTGAAATCAAGCTTTCAACGCTTGCAATTTTGACGCACAAGCAAAAAACATCCATAGCCATTTTCAGCTCATCTATGCTGGGAAAAGTGGGCGCAATTCGAATATTTTTGTTTTTCGGATCCAGCCCATAGGGATATGTTGCGCCAATGTTTGTTAAAACAACGCCAGCCCCCTTACAAAGCTCATATATCCTTTTCCCACACCCCTCGAGCGAATTAAATGATATGAAATATCCGCCGTTCGGATTGGTCCAATCCCCTATTTTCAAAGGTCTGATTTGCTCCTCCAATTTTTCGATTACAAGATCAAACTTTGGCTTTAAAATTTTCGCGTGCGCGTTCATGTGGTTTCGCAATTTTTCAACAGAAGAGAAAAATATACAGTGCCTGAGTTGGTTAATTTTATCATATCCGATGGTTTGTTTTGACATTATTTTGATTATATTGTCTATATTTGCCGCGGACCCAGCCAGCGCAGAAATCCCCCCTCCAGCAAAGGTGATTTTGGAAGTTGAGCAAAATTCAATA
>CADBXQ010000063.1 GCA_902798675.1 Oscillospiraceae bacterium | reverse complement strand
ACATTTCCAAGATGTCAAGGCATGCTAGCGGGGTCAGGGTGATGAAACTGCGGCCCGGAGACAGCGTTGTAACTGTTGCGCGAGCGGAACACGATTCTGGGGAAGAATTTTCGGATGTTGAAAAGGCGGGCGAAGCCGAAGAAGACGCATAGATTTTTCATTGTTGCATTTGGACGATAAACTCATATCCTTGTGATTTTGCGTGGTCAATAAAATCAGCCAAAATGTTTGCGTTGGTCTGAGAAACGGTGTGCAGAAGGTATATTGCCCCGTCATGGAGGTGGCTTTTTAGCGCCTCCAGAGCTTGGTTTTCATCCGGCTGCTTTTTAGGATCCCAATCTGCGTATGCGAAGCTCCAAAAAATTGATTTATATCCCATTTCCTGCGTGACGGCAAGACTTTGCTCTGAATATTCACCTTTTGGCGGACGAAACAGGTTCATTTCAACTCCAAAATTTTCCATTATTGTTTTGTGGAGCGTTTGAATTTCGGATTTCATTTTTTCAACGCTTATTCCCGGCATGGAGGGGTGGTTTTGTGAATGGTTTCCAAGGACATGATTTTTTGAGACCATTTTTTCGATTATAGGCGCGTTCTTTTTAGCATAGTCGCCTGTTAAAAAAAACACAGCCTTAACCTGTTTTTGCTCTAAAGTGTCCAGAATTTTTTCTGTGAATCCGTTTTCATATCCATTGTCAAAAGTCAGAGTTATTGTTTTTTGCGCGCCCTCTTGCTTTGGAGGGTTATAGAAATATGCGCCAAGTTTTTGATATTTTGCCTGAAAATCCACGCAGGATATTGGGCAGTTTTTTTCATCGAGATCTTTTCCCATGCCCCATCCATTACATTTTGTGTTGAGAGATATGGTTGAACTGCTTTTTGGCTGGTTGCTTTTTGTCATTTCGACCGGGGCGTCCTTGGATGAACATCCGCAAAGTCCCAGCAAGCAAAGGGCGATTATTGATAAACAAATTTTTTTAACCATTTTTAGACACCAAAATTTGACTCAAAAACGCTTGGAATGTTGTGATGACAGGCCGTTTTTTTTGCATGTTTAATGAGTCTTGCTTTCCTTTCTTTATTAATTTGGTGTTATTGTTGGCAAAATAGCAGTTTAATATTCACGCTTAAAAGGGACAGTTAAGTTTGTGAAGTTTTATATGAGGGGAGGAAGAGACGGGGCGGAAAAGACCTATTTTGGCTTGTCTAGAAGTTAAAAAAATAAAAGCCCCGCAAAAAATGCGAGGATATTGTGAGTGTTTGCTTTAGGGTTTTTACATAGCTAGCGCTTCTGCGTTAATCAAAATTCGCGCTTTAACAAAACTAACCGCAGCGCATTTTATTATCACTTTTTCAATATTACGAATTGTATTTTCATCGTTTATTTGCGTGCTATTAAAATAGTTTTTGAGAGCAAGTATTTCGACATACAGCTTGCGAAGAGCATTTCTCAAAGATTGCGCGTCGTTCAAATGGTCAACATATAGATTTTTCAGAGGCTTTAATGTTGATTTTATTTCCTCGATTAAATCTTTATTTTTAGGGGCGTTTGCCAGCTGGGCTTTCAGATTCTGGTCTTTAATAATGTCTTTAATTAAATCCAATTGAATGTTGCAGCGGTCTATGACTTCAACCATGCCAATTGTTGCCATGGGACGAGGCTTGACAGCTTCTGCAGATATTCCTCCAAAAGTCAGCACCGAAACAGCGCATAATACAGCAAGTAGTTTTTTTAATGATTTGTTTTTCATAAATTGATCACTCCATATAATTTTTTATATTCAAAGATTTATATCTGAGATGGCTGTTGGAAATCAAGACTAAATTCATGGCTCGGAAAAATATGAATGTATTTTTCTAAGTGTTGATTTAGGGGATGTTGTCAAAAAATTGTTTAAAGAGTTTATATAACCATCCAGGAGATTGATCTTTGAGCCGGTTTCTTTGCTTTTAAAATTGTCAGCAACAATTGATATAATCGATTTATAAATAGAATCCAAAATTTCGTTCAAAATTTTTGCCTTTTCGTGATTTTCAACAGAAACATTATGCGATAATTTAAGATTTGGGCTTAATAGTTCCAGTCGGCTTTTAAAAGATGCAATATGAAGTTTGCTAAGCGCGGTGAAATGATTGGTTTCATTTCTTTCAAGCATATTTTTAGTCCAATTGGAGCAAAAGGCGTCCATATCATGTATTTTTTGGTTGCATTTTTTGATTGTTTCGCCAGCGCTAGTTTCTGCGCTTGGATCGCAGTCGACAGCAAAAGCCGCAGAGGATGCTGAGACAACAACGCATAAAGCGAATATGGTTGCGAGAATTTTTTTTGTGGTTTTGAAAATCATTTTTAATTTCTCCTCAAATTTGTGATATATATTTTTTATTATAATAACGCGATATTATTTAATTAATTTCAAAGCAAAAGTCAGCCCAACCGAATCAGCTGACAAATATATGATTTTTTATGCTTAATATGTGCTTAATTTTTTTGTGTATACTTTTTGAGCAAGGTTTTTAATAATTTCAACTGGCTCAAAAAGTTTTCTTGGTTGCTTCGCATATTAATTATTTTTAGCGTATTCAAAAATATTTGTTGTTATAAAACCAGAAAAAACTGGCGCAATGGTTTCGACAAATAAATTGCAAGCGGCCATTTAATTGACGCATATTTCACATTTCACTCCCCTTTTTGTGTTGTAAAAATCTAATTAAGCCTCACATATTAAATCCCAATAATTATAGCACATTATTTGATAAATAGTATTAATTTTTTGTTAACATTATATTTTTTTCTTGTTAAAAACTTAAAAATAAAGCTCAAAATGTGAAGAAAAGCTCGTTTGCCTCCATCAAAACGCAGCATAAAGCAAACACGCCACGCATGAAAACTAAAAAAAGTTCCATATGTGGCGCTAAAAACGCAATATTTTAATTAATTTTTTTGGGGGGGTGAATAATTTATGTGGTTTATTTAGATGCAGCGTCGATTGCGCTTGTTAAAAATTGATTCACATTGAATATATCAGTTACATTAGAAGTATTAACACTCGATTGAAAAATTGATATAGCTTTGGGTTTATCCATTTTTTTCTGTTCGTTCGTGACAAAAATCAGCCCCAGAGCATAGCAAGGCTTATTTTTGAAAAAACAAGATGTTCCAGAAATGCTGTCATACAAATCCGGAAGATTCTTCCAAAAAGGTTTGTTGGACGCGGAGTCGACAACTAAAACTTGGTTTTTTGCTGTGTTGATGGCAGCAATAACAGCCCAGTGATTCTCTTTGTGGATTATTATTGGGGTTTGGCTTTTGAGAAAGTGCGTTTTTATCAAGATTTCGGCCAAAGATTTGTTAAACTTTAAATTTTCTTTATCGCTTTTTTCCAAACACGAAAGGATCACGTAACTGTTAAAGCCGCATTTTTTCAGATATTTAGCAATAACAAACTGGTTTTGAGAACGCCCAAGAAGCTCTTTTGGCTCTCCCTTGCTCAAAAATTCTTCATGGGCCTGGGCTTGCCCACGAATAATTTTTTGATTGTCCTTAAAATTAAACCAATTTTGAACATTTATCGCAGAAAACAGCCAGCAGTCATTTGTTCCCTGAATTCCCGCTTGAATATGTTTTTCCCAGGTTTCTTTCAGGCTCTCGTCCGCCAAAACTTCTATTTTTGAAGCTTCTTCTGCGCGCGCCTCAAAGATAGTTTTGGCTTGCTTTTGCGGGACGGATTGGGGCTTTATAGATATTTTTGGCGCATTTTCAGCGCTTTTGTTTGAATTCGGGCGCATGGTTGGATTTTTTGCGACTTTATTTATATTTCGGTTTGCTTGCCTTGGCGGGGCATTTTCGGCTTTTTCATCTGGCGCTGTTTGATGTTTTGTGACGTCGGAAATAAATTCATCAATTTTTTGAGGCAGCTTATTTAAAACATAGTATCTTGCTGCCTGCGGATTGGCGTTTAAAATGTTGATAAAAAACAAATTTAAGCTGTCAAGTTTTTCAGCAATCGGAGATTGGGGCTCAGGATTTGAATTCAAAGTTTTGTCAATATAGGATGTGAATTCTTGAAATTTTGAGAGATTTTGATCTTGAATTTTCAGCTCTTTTATTTTTTTTAAGACTTCTTGCATGTTGTTTTTAATTGAGCTGGATGAGCTGGAGGAATTTGGATTTAGCGGGAGATTTTTTATGTATTTTGAAGTTTCATTAATATTTTTTGTTAGTTCTATTATGTTTGGGGGAGAGGATTTATTTGAGACATATTTATGTAAAATATTAAGCTTTTTAAAAATTGCTTGAGCTTGATCCATTTGGGAGATGGATAAATTTTCAAACAAGCTTTTCAGTTCGCTAAGTGATGACTTTGCTGAAAAAAGTTCAGACTGAGTCAAGTTTTTTGTGATATCTGATGAATTTAGCAAATTATATGTTTGATTGATTATTGACGTTGATAGATTATTGTTGATTTTGATTTGCTGACTTGTTGCTTGGTTTGGCGTCTTTGGCTTAACGGCGGAAACAGGAAGGGCCAGGGAAATGGAGATTATTGCTGCGCAAAGAATTCTAACTAAATTTTTTATGGGCTTAAATTTCATGATTTTTCGCTCCTTTCACAAAAAGAATAAAATATTTATATATATATCACCCCTTATTTATAAGTATATCATATATTTATTAAAAATGCAATTAATTCAAAAATTCAGCAGATATTTTGAGAGATATTGCATATAATAATTTATTTAAGTCAATATCAACATATTTTAGGCAAAAATGTTTTCAACACAATGTTAACATTATGTTGAAAAGTTGAATTTTAGCTGTTATTTAGAAAATTTTCGCTTTTAATAAAAAAATAACTAAAACACTCTTGTTTTGCAAAGAATGTTTTAGTAAATTGTGAAGTTCATTGTTTTTTGAGCGTTTATTTAAACAGCCAGCTCAATTTTTAGCGAATTTTGTTGCAATTTTATCTTGTCGGAGAGCATGGCTATGAATTCTGAATTGGTTGGCTTGCCTCGTCCATTGTGGATCGTATACCCGAAATATGAATTTAAGACATCAACATCTCCTCGATCCAGTTTTCTGTTATTATTGTTGTACTGTTACTTAACAGAAGCAAATACTCTCCAGAACAAAACTTC